>NZ_JAXXBR010000060.1:0-26418 GCF_037242085.1 Alitiscatomonas sp.
TGAGCTGATGGCTGTATTGAAAAATCTGGTCAATAACGCCATCGAAGCCATTGAAGCCGGAGCCAGACGGGGGACCATCCAGATCGTGGAGCATTTAAAAGACGGGCAGTATGAATTTTCCGTTTCCGACGACGGGCCCGGGATCTCCGCCCGCCATCTGCCCAATATCTTTAAAATGGGCTACTCCACCAAATTTGATTATAAAACAGGAAACATCTTCCGCGGAGTGGGACTTTACGGCGTAAAGGCCACCGTGGAGGAAAAATTCAGCGGAACCATTTCGGTGGAATCCGAGCCGGGCCGGGGGACCCGGTTTCTGATCCGGATTCCGGCCGGAGCCCTGGAGGAGGTAAACTGATGCGTATCTATATTGTCGAAGATGATATTTCTGTCATTCATATCCTGGAGGATATCGTGGAGTCCGGAGATCTTGGCGAGATCTGCGGCGACTGCGGCGGAGAGCCCGCCGACGTCCATGAAGTCCTGCGGGCCAGGCCCGATGTGGTTCTGGTGGACTTTTTCATGCCGGTCATGGACGGGGTGGAATTCGTCCGCGAGCTGCGCTCCTTCAACGCCACCATCAAATGCATCATGATCTCCCAGGTTTCCGCCAAGGAGCTGATCAGCAAGGCTTATACCGCCGGCGTGGATTTCTTCATCAGTAAACCCATTAACCTGATCGAGGTAACGTCGGTCCTTAAAAATGTGGCGAAGCAGATCCAGAACGAGCGGACCCTGGACAATATCCGCCATATGTTCATGAACGAGATCGGCCAGAAGCCCCAGAACAGCCGGGAATCCTCTTCCTATTCCAAAAAGCTCCGTTATATCTTAAACAGGATCGGCATGTCCGGGGAAAAGGGCTGCTCTGATATCCTGAAGATCTGCGATTATCTCCACCGGGAGCGGATCCCCGTATCCCAGATGAGCGTGGCCCAGCTGTGCGAGGCCGTCAGCGATTCTCCGAAAAACATGGAGCAGCGGGTCCGCCGGGCTATCGCTGCCGGAATGGCCAACGTGGCCCACATGGGCATCGAGGACTTTATGAACGAAACCTTTACCGCCTACTCCTCCACCCTGTTTTCCTTTGAGGAGATCCGTACTGAAATGGACTACATCCGCGGAAAACGGACGGACGGCGGAAAGGTCAGCATCAAAAAATTCATTGACGGCCTGATGCTGGAGGCTGACCGGGAAATTTGATCTTTTTTATCTCCATTCTGATTTTTTTTGTATTTTTTTGAAGGGGGCTTCTTATAGTTATATCCAGAGAATCCGTACAATAAGGAATGGAGGTAATATAAAATGATGTATGCGATCCAGCTTGACATGTACCAGGCTGCTGCTGTGGCGGCCCTTGTGCTGCTTTTGGGCCGTTTTCTTGTGAGAAATTTGGATCTGCTCAGACGCTACTGTATCCCGGAGCCTGTTGCCGGCGGCGTTGTTTTTGCCCTGGCCCACCTGGCCCTGCGCCAGGCCGGTATCCTGGAGATCTCCTTTGACTCCACGCTCCAGACCTTTTTTATGGTCGTATTTTTCTGCAGCGTGGGCTTTACGGCCTGCTTCCGCCTTCTGAAAAAGGGCGGGCTCCAGGTCCTGCTGTTCTTAGGGATCGCCGTTATGATGTGTGTGCTCCAGAACGGCCTGGGCGCCTTCATTGCCAGCGCCTTTGGTCTGGACCCCCGGCTGGGACTGGCCACCGGCTCCATCCCCATGGTGGGAGGCCACGGGACTGCGGCCTCCTTCGGCCCGCTCCTGGAAAAGGCCGGAGTCTCCGGAGCCAGCGCCGTTGCCATCGCTTCCGCCACCTTCGGGCTGGTGGCCGGCTGTGTGATCGGCGGCCCCACGGCTGTATCCCGGATCCGCCAGAAAAATCTGCACTCCTTTGAAACAGCCACCGGCTCCAACGAGGTGGTGGTGGATAAAAATGAGGTCACGGGAGCCATCGACTCCGGCCGGTTCTTAAACGCTGCCCTCTGCCTGGCACTGGCCATCGGCGCAGGCACTGTGGTCTCCGCCTGGCTGAATAAGGTCTTCACCTTCCCCATCTACATCGGAGCCATGCTGGTGGCTGCCTTTATCCGCAATACCACAGATATGGCCGGAAAGGAGATCCCCATGGAGGAGATCAGTACCATCGGAAGCTTCAGCCTTTCCCTGTTCCTGGGCCTGGCCATGATGGGATTGAAGCTCTGGGAGCTGGCCGACCTGGCCGTTCCCATGGTGGTGATGCTGGTGGCCCAGACGGTGCTGATGATGGTCTACGCCTACTTCGTGGTATTTAATCTGCTGGGAAAGAATTACGATGCGGCCGTCATGACCTCCGGCTTCTGCGGCTTCGGCATGGGCGCCACTCCCAACGCCATGGCCAATATGCAGGCCATCACCCAGAAATACGGCCCAGCCCCCACCGCCTACTTCGTGGTTCCCCTGGTGGGAAGCCTGTTCATCGACTTCATGAACACGATCATCATCACCAGCTTCTTAAACCTCCTGTGATCCCATCCGCGGGCGCCTTCCCAATCATATAGCGGGACCTTTTTAAAAGGCCGCGTACAGACCTCCTGTATCCTGCCGGAGCCTGGCGCGGCCCTTTTTGTCTCTCCGTTTTATCCCCATGCAGCAGTTCTGTCCGGATCTCCATAAGGCAGATGCCCGGCACCTCCTGCACGCTGCGGGCAGACAGGAAGCGGCACGGCTGGACGGTTCCATTCTCATATGGATTCTCTGTATTTTCCCCTTGCATTTCCTCCATGACGATGCTATAATGTTCAATATCACAAATAATTTTATAAAATTGAACAAGAGGAACGCATATGAACAAACAGAATCCCCATACAGAATCCCTGAAGGGAAGGATCGACTGGTCCACCGCCGTCATTCCCTTCGTGCTGATCGCCTTTTTATGCATCAGCTTCATGGCCGCCCCGGACGGCTCCAGACAGATCCTGGACAAGATCCGGGCGCTTCTGGGAGACACCTTCGGCCTTTATTATCTTGTCATCGGCCTGGGCGTGTTCCTGCTCTCCATTTATCTGGCCTTTTCCCGGTACGGCTCCATCCGTCTGGGCGGCCCCAATGAAAAACCAAAATACTCAGATTTTGCCTGGAGCAGCATGATGTTCACCGCCGGGCTGGCCGCTGACATCCTGTTTTACTCCTTCTGCGAATGGATCCTTTACGCCAACGATCCCCATATCGCGGAAATGGGATCCATGCAGATCTGGTCCAGCACCTATCCCATCTTCCACTGGGGCCCCATCCCCTGGAGCTTTTATCTGGTGCTGGCCGTAGCCTTCGGCTTCATGCTCCATGTACGGGGCTGCCACAAGCAGAAATATTCTGAGGCCTGCCGTCCCATCCTGGGAGACCGGGTGGATAAGCTTCCTGGAAAATGTATTGACCTTCTGGCCCTGTTCGCTCTTCTGGCCGGGACCGCCACGACCTTTTCCCTGGCTACGCCGCTGATGGCCCAGGTGCTTTCCAGGCTCACAGGGCTCCCGTCCTCCAAATGGGTCACCATCGGGATCCTGGTGGTCACCTGCATCCTTTACACCTACGCCCTGGTCCACGGCATGAAGGGGATCTCCCGGCTGTCTGCTGCCTGTATGTATCTGTTTTTTGCCCTTCTGGCCTATGTGCTCCTGGCCGGAGGCGAGACCCGCTACATCCTGGAGACCGGCTTCTCTGCCATCGGAAATCTGGCCCAGAACTTCTTTAGCCTGGCCACCTTCACCGATCCCCAGCGGACCACCTCCTTCCCCCAGACCTGGACCATCTTTTACTGGGCCTACTGGATGGTATGGTGCGTGGCCTCTCCCTTCTTCATCGGCTCCATCTCCCGTGGGCGCACCGTGAAGCAGACCATCCTGGGCGGCTATGTATACAGCCTGGGCGGCACCTTCTTAAGCTTCCTGATCCTGGGAAATTACAGCCTGGGCCTCCAGGTCAGCGGAAAGCTGGACGTTCTGGGGATCTATGGCAGCGCGGGAGATCTGTACTCCACCATCATCGCCATTGTGGATACCCTCCCCCTGGCTCCCATGGTGCTGGTACTTCTGATCGCCGCCATGATCGCCTTTTACGCCACCAGCTTCGATTCCATCGCCCTGGTAGCCTCCTCCTACACCTATAAACAGATGACTGGAGACGAGGAGCCCCACCGGGCTGTGAAATTCTTCTGGGCCGTAATGCTGATCCTCTTCCCCATTGCCCTGGTGTTTTCCGAAAGCTCCATGGCCAACCTCCAGACGGTTTCCATCATCGCCGCCTTCCCGGTGGCCCTGGTGATCCTTCTGATCATCGCCAGCTTCTTAAAGGATGCGGGCCGGTATCTGGACAGCAGTAAGAAATAGGATCTCAAAAGGCGCCGGAACTCAGCGTTCCGACGCCTTTTTCTTTACCTTCTTATAGATCTCCCTGGCCTCTCTCTTAAAAGCCTCCGTTTCCTCCTTTTCTCCATACCGGACCTTCCGATACAGATCCCGGAATGCGGTGATCTCCTCCTCCATTCCCCAGGAGCGGACCGCATCGCTGCACACGGTCTCGCTGCTGGCAGACCGTTCATCTGCCGGAAGCTGGAAGGCGACGCAGAGCTTTAAAAATTTACGGAAATAATACCGGACGCCCCGGTCTCCCATATACTCTCTGGTCCCAGCCCGTTTTCCCGTCTCCGGAGCCGCCTGGCTTCTTCTCACCGTTCCGGCCGGCCTCCGGTCCGTTTCCCGGCCGCGGCCGGACAGCATCCGGTACAGAAACCAGAAAAACAAAACCAGGGCTGCGGCTGCCGCAAGAGTTCCCAAAAGCTTCAGAAACGCCGGCGTTTCAGAGGCCGCCGTCCCCTCAAAGCCCGGGAGCGCCTCCGGAGCCATCAGGCCGTCCAGGGCATTTTCGGGCATCTCGTAGGAAAAATCCTTAAAAAGCCTGGAAAAGATCCAGGAGATCCCCATAAGGGTACCTGCCAGGAGGCGGACCATAAGCTCCAGCACCGGCACCACCAGGGTCATGTACAGAAATTTCAGGCCGTACAGAAGCCCTCCGGTCACAGCCCGGCTGGAAAGGATGCCGGCCGCTGCCAGCACCGCCAGAAGCTCCCCGGCAGTCCTTCCCCAGAAGCCGCCTCTCCCCTGTCCCGTCCTGGCCAGGCGCAGGGCCCTTAAAAGGAAGATCCCGAGAACCAGGAAGGCTGTAAAAAACGGGACACACCGTCTTCCCCAGACCTCCGTTCCCAGGGAAAGCCACTGGATACAGCCCGCCGCAAGAAGAAGCCTGGCCTCCGTCATGAGACTGTCATGGGCCCGCTCCTCCATGTTCCGTTTTTTCCAGCAGACCAGAAGCCAGACACACCAGGATGCCAGCGCCAGAAAAAGCAGTCCCCGCACCCAGAGGGGGCCGGAAAGGAACAGGGGCATGAACATGGCCATATAAAAACACACGTCCGTCAATATCTTAAAAACCAGTATGTCCATTTTCTACACATCCTCCCCATAAAGCGCCAGCAGCCTCCGGCCGGACCGCTCTTCCAGGGACGAAAGGTACGGCGCCGCGTCCTGGTTCCGGTCCGGAGCCACATAGATCAGGCTTTTTCCAGACCGGAGCCCCTTCCGGATGCCGGAAAGGAATTCCCCGCTCCCCATCCGGCAGTCGTAGGTCATCCTTCCCAGCCCCTCCAGCACAGTCTCCAGATGGCCCGGCCCCAGGCCCTCTCCGATCCGGTTCCAGTTTCCCATGGCCCCGGCGATCACGCCGTTGGTCTGGAAATCATAGGCGATCCTCCGCTTTTCCAGCTCCTCACAGATACTGCGGACCATGGAAAAGCACTGCTCCAGAAGCTCTGCTTCCCGTTCCTCGTCCCGGCACTCCACATCCAGGAGGATGGTACAGGAAAGATCCGTCATATTTTCCTGCTCCTTGACCAGAAACCGGCTCTGTCTGGCGCTCTGGACCCAGCTGATGGACCGCAGGGGCTCCCGGCCCGTGTATTCCCTGAACCCACGGATCAGCACAGGATCCTCAAAGAGGCTCCGTTTCACCACATATTCGCCTGCATATCCGCCCAGGAGCCTGGGAAGCTCCTCCCAGCCGCTGGGAGCCGGCTTTACCACGATCTCCTTTAATTCCGGATACGTCTCCATCGCTGTCTGAAGCCCCAGGAAATCCCCGGCCTCTGCCGAAACGCCCCGGAAGAAATATCTTCCCCGCTTTTTTAAAAGGACCCTCCGCTCTAACTCCGTCTTCTGGCGTCCCTTAAGGTAAAGCACCGAAAGGTGATCCCCAGAGGACTTTGCCGCCACGTTCTCTCCGTTTTCAGAAAAGACAAGTCCTGCGGGGATCTGCTCCCTCATCTGGAGATAGGGGACCATAAGACGCTTTCGGTTGTTTATGGTCATGGTCCAGGAAAAATCCTCCCCCGGCTCCACCACGGTCTTATCCAGGGCCGTGGCAAAGTCCAGTCCATCCAGCACATGGTCCATGGAATATTTCTCCGCCAGCCATACCAGAAGTCCCAGGACTCCAAGAAATACGATCATCGCAGGTTCTCCATGGGAACCGGGATATCCTCCATGATCTGTCCCAGATATTTTCTCGCATCTTCAAAGCTTTCGCCTCCCCTGGAGATGATCCTGTGGCTGAGGACCCAGGGCGCTGCGGCCTTCACATCCTCCGGGATCACAAAATCCCGTCCCAGGGACGCAGCCATGGCCTGGGAGGCTTTATAGAGGGCGATGGCCCCCCTGGTGGACACTCCGGTAACAAACCGGCTCTCCGTCCGGGTCTTTTCCACAATGTCCATCATGTAGCCCAGGACATCCTTCTGGACCCGCACCTTCGTATATAGCTCCTTCATCTCCTGGATCACCTCCGGGCTCACCACCGGCTCCAGGGAGTTTAAAATATCTGCTGTGGACGGCCTGGACACCACCTCCATCTCCTGCTCCCTGGTCATGTAGCCCAGGCTCAGCCTCATGAAAAACCGGTCCAGCTGGGCTTCCGGCAGGGGAAACGTCCCATAGGATTCCACCGGGTTCTGGGTGGCCATAACAAAGAACGGCTCTGCCATGGGATAGGTGACGCCGTCCACGGTGATCTGGCTTTCCTCCATGGCCTCCAGAAGGCTGGACTGGGTCCTGGGCGTGGCCCGGTTGATCTCGTCCGCCAGCACGATATTGGTAAACAGGGGGCCTTCGCGGAACTGGAACTCCCCTGTTTTCTGGTTATAAAAATTGATGCCCGTAAGATCCGACGGCAGAAGATCCGGCGTAAACTGGATCCGCTTAAACCTGCTGCCCACGGTCCTTGCAAATGCCTTTAAAAGCATGGTCTTTCCCGTTCCCGGCACGTCCTCTAAAAGCACGTGTCCGGAGCATAAAAAGCTAATAAAGATCAGCCGGACCGTTTCCTCCTTGCCGACGATCACCCGGGAACAGCTTTCCACCACCCGGTCTGTATGTTCCTTAAAATGGCTGTATTCCATTGCCTGTCTCCTCCGTTTTTGGAATATTTCTCTACTTATTATAGACGGCTCCGGCCACGGGCGCAAGAAGGTTTTCACCAGGATCCGGCTCCATAACGGCGGTTCTGCGAAAATGTTCTTAATTCTTAAACAATTCGTAATGCCATGCCACACTTTTACCCCAACTTAGTTCTGGACAGACCTTGCCACTTAGTGGTATGATAGTACATAACAGGAATAGAAAAAAACGCGCCCTTCAAATCATGCGCGATACAAGGAGGAGAGTACATCTATGAAAAAAGCAAATTTCTGCTACGCTGTTCTGACAGCTTCCGCAGTTCTCACCCTGGGAACTGTATTTTCCGCTTCTGCTGCCCAGTGGCAGGCTTTAGGAGACGAATGGGTATATGTACAGAACGACGGAGAATACTTTAAGGACGGCTGGAAACAGGACGGAAACCTGTATTATTATCTCGGAAGCGACGGCATCATGCTCCGCCGTACCCTGATCGAAGACGACGACAACTACTACTACTTAGGTTCCTCCGGAGCCATGGCCACCAACGTATGGAAATTCATCCAGAACCCGGAATGGCAGGGCGACGAGCTGGTAGGCGAGGGAAGCTGGTACTACTTCGGCTCCAACGGAAAAGCCATCAAGAGCGACGGCAGCAAGGCCAAGGTTTATGAGGTCGGCGATAAGAAATACGTGTTCGACCATTACGGACGTATGATGAGCGGATGGGTCACTGAAAGCGGCGAATATGTGGAATCTGAGGACGACTGGGCCAACGGCTTATACTATGCCGACGGCGAGGGCGACGGCAGTGTAGTGACCAACGCCTGGGTATACACCACAGTTCCCGACGACACCAACGAGGACGAGACCGAGCCCACCTACCACTTCTACTTCGGCTCCAACGGCAAGAAGACTGTGAGCACCAAGAAATCCATCGGCGGCAAGGAGTACTTCTTTGATGAGAGAGGTGTGGCGCAGTATGGATGGAAGCAGGACGACAACAGCGAGTGGATGTATTACGGTGATTCTGAAGAGCCCTACCTGCGCACCGGCTGGTTCCAGGCTGTTCCTGCAGAGGCAATGAATTCCAGCGGTCATGAGGACGGAAGCGTATACTGGTACTATGCCACCAGCGCCGGAAAGATTGCGGTCTCTGAGTTCCGGACCATTGACGGAAAAACATATGCCTTCAACGGAAACGGCGAACTGGTAACAGGTCTTAAGAGAATGACCGTCGATCCCGCTGACAAAAAGAAGATCACAGCGATCGCATCCGTAGACTATATCAGCGATATCGAGGGCAACTTAGAGAGCCAGGATACATATGTCTGCTACTTTGGCGGCGATGGAGCTGCCAAGACTGGCACCCAGACTCTCACCATTGACGGAAGCTCCTATACCTTTGATTTCAAGTCCAACGGTTCTCCCAAGGGCGCAGGCACCAACGGCATCAACGATAACTACCTGTATGTCAACGGAAGAAGATTAGCGGCAGAAGATGGAAGCAAATACCAGACCGTAGACTTCACTGATCCGAAGGGCGAAAAATCTGGTGAATATCTGGTCAACGAAAGCGGTGCTGTTCAGAAGAACAAAAGAAATGTAAAGGACGCAGACGGTTACTACTACTGTACTGATTCAAAGGGTCATTTACTTCACGATCCTCTGGATGACAAGTGTACTGAAAAGCATCAGAAGTAACGCAAAAACTAAACCCCTTACCACAAAAGCGGCACCCCATAGACAGAAAATTGTCTATGGAGCGCCGCTCCTTTTTCTCTCAAATCACATCGCTCAGATCCCATAAGATCCGTTTCCGGCCGGCCTCTAGTCAGCCTGCAAACGCATCCTTCATAACCCGCTCTCCCAGATATCTGCTGAATCTCTCAAACGCTTCCCCGGACAGACGTTCCGGGCTGGTCATCAGCACCAGATTGTGGCCATGGCTTTCCTGATGATACGCCGGATGCGTATGCTCATAGGGATTGTCTATAAACCCGCATCTCTCATAAAACCCTTTCCTGCGCCTGGAAATATCATCCACAGGGGGATCGATCTCAAGGATCCGCGTTTTCTCCCCTTTCCCCAAAAGCGCCAGCACCCGTTCCCCGTACCGCTTATTTCTCATTTCCGGGCAGATACAGAAATGCTCAATGTAAATAAATTCTTCATTCTCCCAATACAGGATCAGCCCCACGAACCTATCCTCATCATAGACCAGATCAAAGCAGTATTCACTGTCCCCTAAGATCCTTTTCTGGGACAGCTCCTCTCTCTGTTCATGATAAGGGAAACTTATCTGATACAGCCTTAAGGCCTCGTTGTACATGGGATGTGACGAATCCGTGACCCGTTCCAGACGCATACATATTTCCTCCTGTTCCACATTTTTCCGGCTGAGATCCGGCATTCCTTCCATCAATACCAAACAGACCGGTCCCAGGGCACAGGCCCAGGAACCGGTCCTCTCTTTTCTTTTTATCCATCTTCCCGCAGAGCAGGCTCTGCCAGGCCCAAAACCAGCGAAATCCTCCGCTTCCGCCCAGAATCTGCTTATTCGCTCTCTCCGCCCTTCACCTGCGGCCGTCCCAGGCTTTCCCACTTGAGGTATGCGCTGATGAATCCGTCGATGCTGCCATCCAGCACGCTGGTCACATTCCCGCTCTCAAAGCCGGTCCTGTGATCCTTAATGAGCGTATAGGGCTGGAGCACATAGGAGCGGATCTGGCTGCCCCAGGCGATCTCCTTGACATCGCCCCGGAGATCAGAGATCTTCTCCGCGTTCTCCTGCTGCTTCAGCATATAAAGCTTTGCCTTTAACATCTGCATGGCCCTGTCCTTGTTCTGGAACTGGGACCGTTCATTCTGGCACTGTACCACGATCCCTGTGGGGATATGGGTGATACGCACCGCAGAGGAGGTCTTATTGATGTGCTGCCCGCCGGCGCCGCTGGACCGGTACGTATCGATCCTTAAGTCGTCCGGATTGATCTCCACATCCAGATCCTCCTCAATATCCGGCATCACATCGCAGGATACAAAGGAGGTCTGCCGCTTTCCGTTGGCGTTGAACGGAGAGATCCGCACCAGGCGGTGGACGCCTCTCTCGGATTTCAGATATCCAAAGGCATTCTCCCCGTTGATCTGGAGAGTCACTGACTTGATCCCGGCCTCTTCACCGGCCAGATAGTCTAACATCTCCACGGAAAAGCCCTTGCTCTCCGCCCACCGGCAGTACATCCGGTAAAGGATGCTGCACCAGTCGCAGGATTCGGTCCCTCCGGCTCCTGCGTTGAGGCGCATGATGGCATTGTTGCCGTCGTATTCTCCCGTCAAAAGGGTACGGAGCCGCAAGGCCTCCAGCTCGTCGGAAAATTCATCCACCATCTTCTGGATCTCCGGAACGATGGCCGGGTCGTTTTCCTCATACCCCATCTCGATCATCAGACCGATCTCCTCATACTGGTTCTGAAGCCTGTTAAACTCCGCGACCGTATCTTTTAAATGCTTCGCTTCCTTCACAAGCCTTGTGGATAATTCTGCATCTTCCCAGAAGCTGGGCTCCTCCATGGTCTTGTCAAGCTCGTCGATCCGCCTGATCTTCGCATCCAGGTTTAAGGATTCCCGAACTTCCTGAAGCGGTTTTTCATATGTGGATAACGTATATTTAAACTGATCTAACTCAACCATAGAATCTCGTCCTCTCTTACTGGGCTAACGGCTTTCTGCCGTGGCACTGTTTATATTTTTTACCGGATCCGCAGGGACAGGGATCGTTGGGGTAGATCTTCTGGGCTGCCCGTCTCTGGGGAGTTCTGGCTGCCGTGTTGTCCCTGTTGGTGCCTGTCACCCGGGCCGCAGCCTCTCTCTCGATCTTCTGCTCCACACGGATATGGCAGAGGATGCGGACCGTATCTTCACGGATGGCAGAGGACATATCCTCGAACATCTCATATCCGCTCATCTTATACTCTACCAGCGGATCCCTCTGGCCATAGGCCTGAAGGCCGATCCCCTGGCGGAGCTGGTCCATATCGTCGATATGGGACATCCACTTATTGTCGATCACCTTTAAGAGCACCACCCGCTCGATCTCACGGATCTGCTCTGCATCCGGGAATTCCGCTTCCTTGGCCTCATAGAACTTGGTGGCCTTTTCCTTTAAGGCGTGCTTCAGTTCATCCTTCTTCATATGACGGATCTCGTCATTGAGCTCCAGGGGCTTTAAGGGAATGATCGGAAGGATCAGCTCGTTCAGCTCCTTAAAGTTCCACTTATCCGCAGACTGCTCGTCTCCAATGGACATATCCACAGCGCCTTCCACGATGTCGTTGAGCATCTTCATGATCACGTCGCGCATGTTCTCTCCGTTTAATACCTGGAGACGCTCTGCGTAGATCACCTCACGCTGCTCGTTCATGACTTCATCGTATTTTAACAGGTTCTCACGGATCCCGTAGTTATTTGTCTCGATCTTTTTCTGGGCCTTTTCGATGGCTGTGGACAGCATCTTATGCTCGATCTGCTCGTTCTCCGGAACTCCCAGGGCATTAAACATGCTCATAAGCTTATCTGAACCGAAGAGACGCATCAGGTCGTCCTCCAGGGACAGGTAGAAACGGGATTCACCCGGATCGCCCTGACGGCCGGAACGGCCGCGCAGCTGGTTGTCGATACGTCTGGACTCATGGCGCTCCGTACCAATGATCTTTAAGCCGCCCAGGGCCTTGGATTCGTCATCCAGCTTAATATCCGTACCACGGCCGGCCATGTTGGTGGCAATGGTCACAGCGCCGTGTACGCCGGCCTCTGCAACGATCTCCGCCTCCAGCTCATGGAACTTGGCGTTTAATACCTTATGGGGAACTCCGCGCTTTTTCAGCATGTGGCTTAACATTTCGGAAGTCTCGATGGTGATGGTGCCCACCAGCACCGGCTGCCCCTTTTCATGGGCCTTTACGATCTCCTCCACCACAGCGTGGAATTTTTCCTTCTTCGTCTTATAAACGGCATCCTCCAGATCCTTACGGACCACCGGACGGTTGGTGGGGATCACGATAACATCCATTCCGTAGATATTCCGGAACTCCCGCTCCTCTGTCTGGGCCGTACCGGTCATACCGGCCTTCTTGCGGAACTTATTAAAGAAGTTCTGGAAGGTGATGGTAGCCAGGGTCCTGGACTCTCTTCTTACGTTTACGTGCTCCTTCGCCTCGATGGCCTGGTGGAGACCGTCGGAATACCGGCGGCCCGGCATGATACGGCCGGTGAACTCGTCAACGATCAGCACCTCGTCGTCCTTTACTACATAATCCTTATCCCGGAACATCATGTAATTGGCGCGGAGGGCCAGGATGATGTTGTGCTGGATCTCCAGGTTCTCCGGATCTGCCAGGTTTTCAATATGGAAGAACTGCTCTACCTTCTTGACGCCCTCGGCCGTTAAGTTTACCACCTTATCCTTTTCGTTTACGATAAAGTCTCCGGTCTCCTCGATCTCCTCGCCCATGATGGCGTTGAACTTATTGAACTCTCCGGACTCCTCGCCCCGGGTCAGCTGCCTTGCCAGCACATCGCAGACCTCGTAGAGCTTTGTGGATTTTCCGCTCTGGCCGGAAATGATCAGAGGTGTTCTGGCTTCATCGATGAGGACAGAGTCCACCTCGTCGATGATACAGTAATCCAGGTCTCTCAGCACCATCTGCTCTTTGTAGATGGCCATGTTGTCGCGGAGATAGTCAAAGCCCAGCTCGTTGTTGGTCACATAGGTGATATCGCAGTTATAGGCGGCCTTTCTCTCTTCGGAGGTCATGGAGTTTAATAC
This sequence comes from Alitiscatomonas sp., assembly GCF_037242085.1. Taxonomy (NCBI): domain Bacteria; kingdom Bacillati; phylum Bacillota; class Clostridia; order Lachnospirales; family Lachnospiraceae; genus Alitiscatomonas; species Alitiscatomonas sp. Next base: position 13,297 of record NZ_JAXXBR010000060.1, read on the forward strand.
CACGCCCACCTTAAGGCCTAAGAACTCATGGACCTGTCCCATCCACTCGGCGTCACGCTTTGCCAGATAGTCGTTGACCGTTACGATCTGGACGCCCTTTCCGGACAGCGCGTTTAAGTAGGCCGGACATGTGGACACAAGGGTCTTGCCTTCACCGGTCTTCATCTCTGCGATACGGCCCTGGTGCAGGACGATACCGCCGATGAGCTGGACCGGATAATGCTCCATTTTTAAGGTTCTTTTTGCTGCTTCCCGGACGGTGGCAAAGGCCTCCGGAAGAAGATCATCCAGAGTCTCTCCGGCTGCCAGGCGCTCTTTAAACTTCCTGGTCTGGTCCTTTAACTCCTCGTCGCTCATTTTCTGCATTTCCGGACGCAGCTTTTCAATTTTATCAATAATCGGGTAGATCAGCTTCAGCTCCCGCTCACTGTGCGTTCCAAATACTTTTTCAACAAGATTCATTCTGCACGCTCCTAAATCTAAAACTTTCTTTTCCCCGGCTTTCTGTGGCCGGAGGACAATTCTGCTATCATACAATCCTTTATATTCTATCACCTTCATACGGTTTATTCAATGCTTTCCTTTTTTTTTAACAATTTAGACATATTTCTGTCCATGGCTCCGGCCGCCGGATGGGACCATTCCGCCGCTTTCACCCGCCTGGAATGTAAAATTATTGTAAACTGGCAGATTGCACAAACCATACATTCGATTTTCTGGTTATCCACTTTATCCACCGTCGTCCACAAAACTTTTGTTGAAAGTTGTCCCCCCTGTTTTTCCTTTATTTTACTGAAAAACGCACTTATACACCAAGTTATCCACATTATCCACAATTTATCCCATGGTTGATTCCTATTTTTCGGTGGACGCGTAATTTTTCATATTTTTGTACACATCTCATAAAATTCACTTTTTCGACCAGTTTTTCCAGCAAAACCATTGACAAATGGCGAAGGCTGTCGATAGTACCCCTATCGTTTTACAGATCTGTACACCCCTTCAAGTTGTCGCACCTTTTATAATTTTAGTTGTTTTTTACAGAATTATGTGCTATAATAAGACCATCCCAAAAGAAGGAGTTGATTCTATGCGTTATATCATCAGCGGAAAGAACATCGACATTACACCAGGTTTAAAAGAAGCAGCAGAAAATAAGATCGGAAAGCTGGAACGCTATTTTTCTCCTGATACGGAAGTACAGGTAACCATGAGCGTAGAGAAAGGACGCCAGAAAATTGAGGTAACGATCCCTGTCAAAGGCAGCATCATCCGTGCCGAACAGGATTCCAATGATATGTATGTTTCCATTGACCTTGTGGAAGAGATCATCGAACGTCAGATCAAAAAATATAAAACAAAACTCATTGATAAGAAACAGAGTGCGCTTTCCTTCAGTGAGGCCTTCCTGCAGGAGGAGCCGGAGCATGAGGAGACCATAAAGATCGTAAAGACCAAACGCTTCGCAATGAAGCCTATGGATCCGGAGGAGGCCTGCATCCAGATGGAGCTTCTGGGCCACAACTTCTTTATGTTCCTGAACGCAGATACCAACGAGGTCAATGTTGTTTATAAGAGAAAATCAAATTCCTATGGTCTGATCGAACCGGAATTCTAATGACCCCCATGGACAAGCTTTTTAAAGGCCGGTGCGCGGAATCTCCCGCACCGGTCTTTTTATGAAAGAGAGGAATCACAATGAAAATATCCATCGTTTACCATTCATCCACAGGCCGCACAGAGGCAGCCGCAAAAGAGATCGTCAAAGGCATTGAGGCCGTAGAGGGCATGGAGGCCGTTCTGATCCCCGTTTCATCCTTCAGTGAAAAAAAGGACGAGTATGTAAAGGAGCTCCAGGAATCCGCCGGCGTATTATTCGGAACGCCGGATTACTATGCCGCTGAATCCTGGCAGCTAAAGCAGTGGCTGGATACCTGCCCTGTAAGCCTGGGCGGAAAGCTGGGCGGCGCCTTCGCCACCTCCAATGTTCCCCAGGGCGGCCCGGTCATGGCCATCGAAAGCATCCTGACCCAGCTCCTGGTAAAGGGAATGCTGGTCTACTCCGGCGGGACCAGCCTTGGAAAGCCCAATATCCATCTGGGGCCTGTATGTACCGGGCCGGAGATGACCGGAATGGATCTCTTCCCCGTATTTGGACAGCGCTTCGCCTCCAAAGCAGCCGAGCTCTTCAAGTAAGCTCCGTAAGGAAGAAGCCCGCCTGCGGGGTTCTCCGCCTATGACGGGCCGCTTCTGCGGCGAAATTCCCTTCCGCTCCCATGGCGGTCCCCGTACAGCGTTTTTTCACAGGACGTACATTCCTAAGACAAAAATGTCCCCTGGCTATCCATAATAACTGGTGGCCAGGGGACATTTTTGTTTTGATCCTATTTTTTCATTTTATTCCGTTTATTCGCACATGCCATACAATTCTCGCAGGCGCTCTTGGCAACAGCCATACCGCCCAGAGAGGTCTCCCTGAGCTCCGATGGGATGGAACGTCCCACGGCGTACATGACCCCAATGGTCTCGTCGATGGGCGTGATGCTCTTTACGCCCGCCAGGGAAAGCTCCGCAGAGATCAGCGCATTGGAAGCGCCCATGGCGTTCCGGTTCTGGCAGGGATTCTCCACCAGGCCGCCGATGGGGTCACAGACCAGACCCAGGATGTTGACCATGGCAAAGGAGGCCGCGTCCATGCACTGCCTCGGAGTGCCTCCAAAAAGCTCCACAGCCGCCGATGCAGCCATGGCGCTGGCAGACCCCACCTCTGCCTGGCAGCCGCCCTCTGCTCCCGCTGTGGTGGCGTTTCTGGTGATCAGATAGCCGATGGCCGCCGCGTTAAACAGCGCCTGGCAGATCTCGTCGTCGGTAAAGCCGTACTGCTCCTGGAGAGCGCAGAGGGTCCCCGGGATCACGCCGGAGGAACCGGCTGTGGGAGCCGCCACGATAAGACCCATGGAGGCGTTGACCTCCAGGACACCCACCGCATAAGCAATGGCCTTGGAGACCACGTCGCCGCAGATGTTTTTTCCCTGCTCCCGTAAGGCGTGGAGCTTCTTGCTCTCTCCGCCGATCATGCCTCCCATGCTGACAATGTCCTCTTTTAACGGCTTCTTCACTGCCGCCTGCATGATGGAAAAGGCCTTTTTCATCCTGGCTCTTGTCTTTTCCCCATCCTGCTCCAGGAACGTGGTCTCCCGCTCGAACATGGCCTCTGAGATCTTTTTATTTTCTTTTTCACAGTATTCTAAAAGCTGCGCACCGTTGATAAAATTCATATCCCTTTCCCTCCGTTAATCCAGCTGGATGGCCGGCACTACCAGCACATTTGTCACTGATTCCACGCCCTTTAAGGCGCTGACTACCTGGTTTGACACATTGGTATCCACTTCGATGATGGCGTAAGCCCGTTTTCCCTTGCTCTCCCGGTAAAGGCGCAGGGAACCGATGTTCAGATCGTAGGCGCTTAAAACCGTGGTCACAAAGGCCAGGGTCCCCTTCTTGTCCACATGCTCCACCACTAATGTGCAGTAATTGCCCGTCAGCTCCACATCCACGCCGTTGAGCCTTGTGATCACCGCATTTCCGCCGCCGATGGATTTTCCCCGCAGGGACACGACACTCCCGTCCTTATCCGTCACGTAGATATCCACGGTATTGGGATAGATCTCCTTGTCTGTAAAGTTCTCTTCAAAGGAGAACGCCAGGCCGGCCTCCTTTGCGTGTTCAAAAGAATCCCGGATCCGCTCGTCGTCGGGATGGTATCCCAGGATACCGCCCACCAGGGCCCGGTCCGTACCATGGCCATGGTACGTTCTTGCAAAAGAACCGTAAAGCACAAATTTCACAGACGCAGCTCTTTCTACCATACGGCCCGCAACAAAGGCGATCCGCAGCGCTCCTGCTGTGTGGGAGCTGGAGGGACCGATCATATTTGGTCCCAGAATATCAAACGTTCCAATCTCGTTCATACCCTTTGATTCCTCCTGAATGTTAATTTAAAAACGTAACCGCCTTATACGGCGTCCTGTAATATGCAGTTGTGATCATGATCCCGTTTTTAGGCGTGCTGGCGTGGATGATCTGTCCGCCGCCGATGTACAGGGCCACGTGGTTGATGTAGTCGCCGCTGGCATAGAACAGCAGATCTCCCGGCTGGACCGAATCGATGGGGATCTCTTTTCCCTTGGCCGCCTGGTCCCTGGAGCTCCTTCCGGTGCTGATCCCGAAGTGCTCAAAGATCTTCATCGTAAAGCCTGAGCAGTCCGCTCCCTCTGTAAGGCTTGTCCCGCCGTATACATAGGGATTTCCCAGGAACTGCTTTGCATAAGCCACAATGGCTGTCCGGGTGGCAGAGGCCAGCTCTGCGCTTCCGGGGCCGGACGGAGCCAGGATCCCCTGGGAAGCGTCCGTATCCCCGCCGGGACCGGACTGGCTGCCGATGGTTCCGGAATTTCCAGAGCCAGCTCCGCCGTCCGGGCTATTGGTCCCGGAACCTCCAGCGTTCCCGCTGCTTCCGCTGCCTCCAGGCCCGGACTGGCTGCCAACGCCCGTATTCTGGCCCTCCGCAGGCTTCATCGCATTCTGGGAAACCGGCTCCTCATTGGGGTTTGCCTGGATAAAGCCGATCTCCGACGAGGAGATCTCCGGTGAGATCACGGTGCCTCCATTCTGGACGCCTTCCTCTTTCCGAAGCTGTTCCATGGCGGCGATGGCCTCCTGGGCCTCCTTCTGGAGCTTTTCCGTTTCCTCTTTCTTTTTCTTTTCTTCCTCTACGCTGACCGCCTGGTCGAACTCCACCCGCTGGGTGATATAGTCCTTATGTACATAGCCGCTCAACTCGTAGTCCACCTGGATCTGTACAAAATCGCCCTCTTCCTTTGTGGCGATGTATTCGGCATCCCTGGACAAAAGCGTCAGCGTGGCGCTGGTGGTGTTGGGTTCCTCCCTGAGCCGCAGAGTATCCGTATTGATGGCGGCATATACGGTCCCCACCTGCTTTGCCACCTTCTCCGCCTCCGCTCCGGTGATAAAATATTCTGCTTTTATGTATCCGTTGACAGAGCCGGACTGGATCTGGTACCAGGCGCCGCCCTCGCCGTCCACGGTTTTTAAAATAGTGGCTGCGCAGTTATTATAGATCTTTCCAACGATACCGCTGCTGGTGTTGGGCTCGGTCCGCACATTGACATAATTGCTCACCCGGGAAATGGCCACATTGGCGTACGCCTCCCCGTTGGAGCCCACCACCGGGATCCCCAGGCGGGGGCTGGTCTGGGCTGCCGTATCTGCGTAAACCGTCGCAGGAGCCAACATAAGCGCCAGGGCGCATCCAACGGTCAGTATGATCTTTCTGTTTTTCATTCTGTCTTTCCTTCCTTATTGCTGTCCGTTTAAATACCGCTCTGCGCTGGTCACACAGTTGGCTCCGTCAGCCACGGCTGTAACGATCTGGCGCAGGTTCTTCGTGCGCACGTCTCCGGCCGCAAAGATCCCTGGCCGGGATGTTTTTCCATCCTCTCCCGCCAGGATATAATGGCCTCCGTCCATGGCCACCAGGTCCTCCAGGCCCTCTGTATTGGGAGAGATCCCCACGGCAATGAACACGCCGTCCACGGGAAGCTCCCTCTTTTCTCCCGTTTTTTTATTGGTGAGGCTTAAGGATTCCACCTTGTTTTCCCCGTTGATGGAATCTGCCACTGTGTCCCAGAGGATCTCTACATTTTCCATCTCCATCAGCTTTTTCTGGAGGCTCTTTGCTCCTCTGAGCTCATTCCGGCGGTGGATCAGATATACCTTCTCACAGATCCTTGCCAGGAAAATAGCGTCCTCGATGGCCACGTCTCCGCCTCCCACCACGGCGGCTGTCTTCTTTTTAAAGAAGGCTCCGTCACAGGTGGCACAGTAGGAGACACCCATGCCCATGAGCCGTTCCTCACCGGGAACGTCCAGCTTCCTGTGGCGTGCTCCTGTGGCGATGATCACTGTCCTTGCCAGATACGTGCCGTTTTCCCCGTTCAGCTTCCAAAGAACAGGGCCGCCGTCTCCGGCCTCAGCAGCCCTTAAAAGGCCCTCGCCGTCCTCTCCGGCCTGTTGGATCCCGATGATGGAGTCCTCGGCAAATTCCGCTCCCAGCCGGTCCGCATGCTCCCGGAATTTCATTCCCAGGTCAAAGCCGTTGATTCCCGGAAGGCCGGCGTAATTATCTACCTCGTAGGTGGTCAGCACCTGTCCGCCGCTGACCATCTCTTTTTCTATTACCAGTGTCTTTAATTCTGCTCTCTGGGCGTATATGGAGGCTCCAAGGCCCGCCGGGCCGGAACCTAAGATCACAAGATCATAAATCTGTTCCATGCTCTCCTCCCATTCCTGTCTCTGCCTCCCGGACCTGGACATCCATTGGAAACCAGGCCGTTCCGGCCGCAGACATTCCATTTTTCGGCCTGGTCCTTCCCAGGCACATAATTCCTCCTTAGTATATCACAGTCCTGGGAAAGAATACAAACGGTTTTCCAGGAAATATTCGTGGCATTATTGTGGCAGCTCCTGGCCTTTCCCTGGAAAAACGATTCCGGAGCGTGTATAATAAAGCTGCGGCAGCGATAAAGATTTTCTGTCCATGGGAATTTTCCCGAACATAAAAGTTTGGGGAAATTCATAGTTTTTGGAAAAATAATTTTTCTCGGAAAATTTTAGTTTTTAGAAAATATTTTCAGGGAAAATGGTAAGGTCTTTCTGGGAATCCCAGGAAACTGCCTGCAAGTGAAAGGAGAGATACGTATGAAGAAAACTGTCCTGGTGACTGGCTCCTCCCGTGGAATCGGGAGAGCCATCGCCTTAAAATACGCGGAGCACGGATATAATGTGGTCATCAACTGTGCCCGCAGCACAGACCGCCTGGAGCAGGTAAAAAAAGAAGCTGAGGCACTGGGAGCCGCCTGTCTGGCAGTCCAGGCAGACGTGGGAATCTGGGAGGACTGCGTCCGCCTGTTTGCCCAGATCCAGGAACATTTCGGAGACCTGGATATCCTGGTCAACAACGCCGGGATCTCCTGGATCGGGCTTTTACAGGATATGGATGTTTCCCAGTGGAACACGCTGATCGCCTCCAACCTGTCGTCGGTCTTCCACTGCTGTAAGCTGGCGGTTCCGGGCATGGTAAAAAAACAGTCTGGCCGCATTGTCAATATTTCCTCTGTATGGGGCGTCTGCGGTGCTTCCTGTGAGGCAGCCTATTCCGCCTCCAAGGGCGGTGTGGGAGCCCTTACCCAGGCTCTTGCCAAGGAGCTGGCTCCCTCCGGGATCCAGGTCAATGCCATTGCCTGCGGCGCCATCGATACGGAAATGAACGGGTTTCTGTCCGCAGAAGAGGAAGAAGCGCTCCTGGACGAGATCCCGGCCGGCCGCATGGGGCGGCCGGAAGAGGTGGCCGATGTGGTCTTTGCCATGACAGGATCCCCGGACTACCTCACCGGCCAGGTCCTCCGTCTGGACGGAGGGTGGATCTGATCCAGAGGAAGACCGTTCCTGGCACGGATCGGGACCTTGGAACAGCGCTCCAGGATTCCGGCAGTGCGGACTCCGGACTCTGGATCGGACTTTTAGCCGACATAGATTCCGGCTCCGGGACGGGGTTTTTGGGGCAGGTGCGGATTCCGGCCCGAAGTATGAAAATCCATCTGGTTAGTCTGGACTATTGGGCATAAACATATCTTTTTTCCCGGTATGCCCAATTTCTTCCGGAAATCCAGTCTTTTTCCCGCTTTTCCCTGGTCTTATGGGCATACACCCCCATATTTCTTCCCCTATGCCCAAAATTCCCCTAATTTCTGGGTATGGGGGAAAAATTTCCCCCTTTATGCCCAATAGTCAAGACTAACCACAAAAATATACAGAATAATCGGCCAGAGAGGCTGACCTGGGATGGGCAAGGACAGAGGAACAGAGAAGCTGACCAGGGGGATGACTGGAGCGCGAGGCCAAAAAAGCTGACTAAAGCGGGCAAGGACAGGGGGACAGGGGAACAGAGAAGCTGACCAGGGGGATGACCGGGGCGCGAGGCCAAAAAAGCTAGCTAGGGCGGGCAAGAACAGGAGAACGGGGAAACCGATCAGAGGGGAGGCCTGGAGCGCGGGGCCAAAGAGCCAGCCTGGGGCGGGCAAGGATCGTAAGCTGGAGGAGCTGGCTGAAATTACCGGCCGGCACATCGGCCGGGGAGAATAATAAAATGAGACGGCTTCCAAAAATCCTTGGCCAGCCGCTTCCTTAAAAACGGAACGCGGAGCCCTGGAAGAAAGTCCCAGGGGTCCGCGTTCTGTATCCAGGCCGCCCGCAAAAGCGGGCGGCCCATCTTCATCTACCTAATTATCTCTCCTGCCGCGTAAAGTCCTCTTCAATGACCTTCCAGGCGGCATCCACACTGAAATGCTCCCGGATGTAGGCCTGGGTCTTCCGGCACATGGCGGCGCAGGTATCCGGATCGTTATAAAGGCTCACCACCGCCCCGGCAAAGTCCTCCGGCTCGTCGGCGATCCGCATGATATCCCCGGCCTCCGGAATGCCTTCCGCCCCGATGGATGTGGTGACGATGACAGAGCCGTTATAAACGGCCTCCACCACCTTGCCCTTGACGCCTGCCCCATACCGTAAGGGGACCACCACCAGGCGGCAGCCGGCGTAAAGCGCTGCCAGTTCCTCTTCGGATACGAAGCCCTTGACCACAATGCCGCTTCCCGGCTGCTCCAGGGCCCGGATCTCCTCCGTCACCTTGGAGCCCACCACGTAAAAGGGCACATCCAGCTTCTCCCGGATCAGAGGGAATACCTCCTTTGCAAACCACAGGACCGCGTCCGCATTGGGCGGATGGGCAAAGCCGCCTACAAACAGGAGGCCCTCCCGCTTTGCAAAATCCATGTCGATGTTTTCCAGGAACGTTTCATATACATACGCTGTAATGGCCTTCACCGGCAGCTCCGGCTTCACCGCATGGATGGCCTCCTCCTCCACATAGGACGGATAGTAGGCCGCTGCCGCCTTCTCCATCAGAGAAAACTCGATGGATTTCCAGTAATCGGAATCCCGTTTTTTCTGGATGTCTCCGGTCAGCTCATACTCCCGGTATTCCCTGAGGAAATGGAGATCGTGGCCATAATAAATGATCTTGATGTCCGTGTTCTGCTTCAGGAAATCCACGTACTTCACTGCAATATGGGGCCGGTTCAGATAAGCGAAGTCGATCTCATCCTTATTTTTCATGATCCAGTCCCAGATCCCTGCCTGGTATTCCGGTCCATAAAGGATCTCCACGCCCATCTGCTGCAGGACCGTGGAATACGGCTCCTCATGAAGGAAATTATCCCCCAGGAACTTCACCACATATCCCTTCTTCAGGAACATTTTCAGATACTGGTAGGTGGTCTTGGAACCGGCGTCCTTATCGAAGGTGGGCACATAATGATCCACCACCAGGATCACCGGCTTTCCCTGGCTCCTTTCCCTGGCCCGGAACGGGTTGGGATTTCCCGTATTGACACACTGCTTTTTAAACTCCTCGGCCCATTTTTCCTTGAGCTTCCGGCTGTTCTCCACCTGGTAGCGCTTTAAGCCCGTTCCGTTGACGTCGGTGCCGTTGGACACGCCCTCAAAATGGATCACCTTGGAAAGGGGCTGGTATACCACCCGCAGGCCGGCCTTCCGCACCTCAAAGGCCAGGTCGGAATCCTCGCAGTAGGCCGGAGCGAACCGGTCGTCAAAGCCGCCGATCTGGTTCCACAGCTTCCTGGATAACAGGATGGCGGCTCCGGAAATATAGTCCACGTCCTTCACATAATTATATTCCGCCTTGTCCGGATCGTCCAGGCGGCCATAATTCCAGCCGGAGCCGTCGCTCCAGATAATGCCGCCGGCCTCCTGGAGCCGTCCGTCCGGGTACACCAGCTTGGAGCCCACCATACCGATGGACGGATCGGAGCCGATCAGGTCTACCAGGGAGGAAAGCCATCCCGGCGTCACCTGGGTATCGTTATTTAAGAACATGATATATTTTCCCCGGGCCTTTTTCGCCGCATTGTTGCAGTTTCTTAAAAAGCCCTGGTTGGTCTCATTGCGGCAGATCACCACATTCTCCGCATATCTGGAAAGCTCTCTGGTGGCGTCGGTGGAAACGTCGTCGGCAATGATGATCTCATAGGACACGTCCGGCGTGTTCTCAAGAATAGACACCAGACAGGCGTAGGTATAGTGGATCTGGTTATAGACCGGGATCACCACAGAGACCTCCGGCTCCTCAAAATATGGGAACCGCAGCTTTCCGTGTTCCAGATATCCCTCGCCGATCTGGAAATCGCCGCCGATCCGGTTCCTTCCTTCGCCCGTCAGATAAAGGCCCAGATATTTTCCCGGATGGCGGATGGTGTTTTTCACATATTTTAAGACCTTTCTCTTTCTGGTCCCCTCCGGGAAGGCCCGGTCCACCAGCCTGTGGCACTTTCTTAAGCCCTTCCATATCACTGACTCGTGCTTAGAAAGGTACTGCAGCGTTTTTGCGATCTCTCCGTTTTCCCGGCGAAGATCCGCGATGATCACATCCAGGTTCGCCACATGGTTATTGGTGAGCCGCTGGACCTCCTGCTGCTTCTGGATGGTCACGTCCCGCTCAGCCACCGTCTGGTTCAGGGTCTCGCACCATTCCACCACCTCCGGCAGCTTCCTGTGGGCCTCCAGGAGCTCCTCCAGGCTCTTCACCGGCTGCTCATACTGCTTCATGTACTGGAAGCCGCCGTTTCCATGGACATACGCCTGGAAGTGCTCCTCCATGGAGGCAAAAAGCCTCTGCTCCTCTTCCCCTATGCCAAAGTGGGCGAAAAGCTCCTCCTGTGCGGAAGAGACCGAAGCCTCGCACCGGCGGTAAAAATACAGCAGGTTCCTGTAATGAAGGAACCTTGCGGGGATCTCCATGTCAAAGACCCACTCATAATCAATGCCGTAAACATGGCCGCCGGAGATCATCAGATTTTCAAATAATCCATCCACATTGGGGGCCGCGGTGAGCCGTCCCAGCTCCTCCAGCCCCTCCGGCACAGGCCCGAATACCTCTGTAAAGCCCTGGCTGGGAGCAAAGGGGCCGCCCGTCTGTTCTTTTATGGAAAAATGCCCGCTGTCCACAGAAAAATCCTCCGGGAACACCAGGGCCATGACCCGCTCCAGCTCCTCATAGGGGATCTGGCCCATATGGATCCGGTCCGCCAGGGCGTCTGCCAGGGTCTCTCCCTCCAGATACCGGAAGCAGACGGTCTTTCCGCCGTCCTTAAACTCTGGCTCCAGGAAACGGATCCTGGGATTCTGTTCCCGGATCATCTGGTACTTTTCCCAGAATGAGCCCATATGGCCGGCTCCCGCTTCCGTAAGCGCCGTCTTTTCCACGGAAAGGGCGCCGTTTTCCCGGACGATGGCCGTCTTCAGCTGGAATTTCTCCGACCGGGTCCGGTTATATTTCACATATATGATCTGTCTCATGACTGTCCTCTCCTGTACGCTCCCAGGAACGAATTGGCAAAGCTGGAAAATACTCCGTTCCTGCATGCCATGGCCATGGCCTGCTCCTCGCTTCCGAAGGTCAGTCCCGGCCCATCGAGCCTGGCGGATATATTGGTCACCTCTCCGTTCTCCGGCAGATATGCGTCTGAGTAGACTGCCGCCGGATACCGGTAATCGGGAACGGGATAATAAAGAAGGGAGCTGCCTCCGTAAGTCCCCTCCAGGGACTCCAGAAGCTCCAGTACCTCCGCCCGCAGGAAGGAAACGTCAAACCGCTCCGCTCCCATCCAGTAGCGGACTCCCGCTGCGTTCTCCGCTGCAAAGTACAGGGTCCCCTCCGGCTTCAGAAGCCCGGCCGCCGCCTTTAGGACTGCCTCTGCCTCTTCCTTCTTATACTGCTCCAGGGTTCCGGCCATAAAAATAAGGTCAAACCCTTCCCCCGGAAACTCCAGGGGAGCTGTTCCATTTCCTGGCTTATACTCCTTATATCCGGCTTCCGGCTTTAAGATATCCCCCCGGACAAAACGGAGATTTCCATACGTTCCATAGCGCAGACGGTTCACCTCCAGGTTTTCGTCCCTGGGATCCAGTACCACCGTCTCTCCGGCCCGGCGGGCCAGGAGCCCTGTGTAAGAACCGTAATCGGAGCCGATCTGCAGGACCCGGGAATCCCCCTGGATCTCCGTCCACTCAAACAGGTTCTCCCGTAAAGGAGAAAAGGCATACAGGCACTCCGGGGACGTCTCCGCCTTTAAAGCTGCCTCTGTATCATTTTCATATCTGGCCATCAGATCCAGGATCTCATAGCTGGCATCGTTCTTCATCATGATCCGACTCTCTATCCTCTCGTTAGCTTCGTCTCCACCTCTGACTCCATATCGTAGACCCCTACGGTGTTCTTATTGGAGATCACCGTGATGTTGGCCACATCGTAAAGCCGGTGGTATACCACATGCTCCTCGCCCTCAAAGCCGGTACAGCTCATGGATAACAGGTATTCTCCTCCCTGGAGCGTCATCTTCTGGGTAAAGGACACATCGTATACGTCGCCCTCGTTTACGGGCTTCACATCCGCACCCTCGTACATGGTGTTGGTGCCGGAAAGATCCGTTCCCTTTTTATCCTTGATGGTGTACGTAAAGATCGGACATTTTAAGGGAGCATGGAAGCGGATCCGCTCTTTGATGGTGAACATCTCTCCCTTTAATAAAAGGTTGGTCAAGTTCCCTCTCTGGTCAAACAGGCCCAGGTCAAAGATCTCCGCCCGTCCGTCCCCGTACTCGGTCCGGCTGGCGTTGATGGTGATCTTATCCTTCATGAGGCCTCCGCTGCCGGAGTCTCCGCCTGCTTCCTTGTTCCCGGTCCCTGCTCCGTCCGCCTTCTTCCCGTCCTCTTTGTCCATGCCGCCGGAATAATCGCTTTCCAGCTCCTCCTTCAGAGAATCCATCTGGTTGGCCAGGATCTTCTTATAAAGATCCACCATATGGCCCGGCTGGCCCTCGGCAATGAATTCGCCCTTATTCAACAGGACCACCTTATCGCAGTATTTGATGATGCTTCCCATATCGTGGGTCACCATTAGGATGG
>NZ_JAXXBR010000031.1:0-26040 GCF_037242085.1 Alitiscatomonas sp.
GAGCAGAGGACTGAAAATCCTCGTGTCGCTGGTTCGATTCCGGCTCTGGGCATTACAACTAAATAGTTGTATGGGATATTAGCTCAGTCGGTAGAGCACTTGACTTTTAATCAAGTTGTCCGGGGTTCGAATCCCCGATGTCTCATGAATATTGGAAAACCTTAGCGAATAGGTTTTCCTTTTTTTACAGCCGGACTCATAAGAAAGTCCGGCTGTTTTTGTAAAAATAAGTTGAATTTATCCTAAAAGTTTAATGGATTGAAAGATCATTCCAGAAAGTTCTCTTAAAAGTTCCACATGGGGATGACTCCTTATGTATGCGCAGCGCCCGCTCCGTTTAGAGGATATACCAGGCATGGAGCACAGAATGCAGTTTCTGGGTATCTGTTTATTGACGGAAATAAAAGAGTATCCCAGCCCGTACTGGATCAATTCTCTTAATATGATCATATTATTGGCGGTTATCACTCTGCCGAATTGGATATTGTATTTAGACAGCATTTCCATAAATGTGATATCTGCTCCTGTGGAGCGGCCGGGAATGATCACATCTCTGCCATTCAGCATATCGGCAGTAATGGGAAGCGGATGCTGAAAGGTGAGAGATGGATCGGCGTCCTGCGGAAGAAAGCCCCATTCTGTGGGAACAACGATTCCCATGGATTCCACCGTCATTTCAAGATACTCAATATCCATATTATTTGTAACATCGATTACTCCAAAAGCCAGATCAATGGCTCCGCTTTTCAGTTTCTTATAAAAATCAATCTCATCAGGAAAGGTGATACAGAAGTCCACGTTGCTGTGTAGATCACAGAACTGTTTTAATGCATAGGGGAGGAATTTTTCGCCACGAGTATGGCCCGAGCCGATGGTGAGGGTTATTTTTTTATCTTCAATACTTTTTAATTGTGACCGGAGTGAGCGCTCTTCTTCTATCATCATTTTCTTTTTTTCAACATAAAGCTGCCCGGCCTCTGTCAGCCGGATCGGTGTTGTTGACCGGTCAAAAAATTTTACGCCGTATTCGTCTTCAAGCTGATTGATATATTTTGTAAGGGTGGGCTGCGTTATATAGAGACGCTTTGCTGCTTTCGTAATGCTTTTTTCTTCAATGACTGCCAGGATGTATTCCAATCGGTTCATAGAATCCTCCAGTTTAATTTATTATCTTTATTATATTTTCTGTTTAAAACCATGTCAATGAATAAAGTCATAGATAATATTTCATACGGCATAAATAAAATGCTGGGATAAAGTATATGTAAATAATAATTTACAATAAATTTAAATTTAAACAGACAGATTATAGATTATATTACATATTTCATAGAAAATAAGCTATTTGCCTTTTATAAAAAATTTACTTATAGTTGGTGTATAAAAGAAATCCGGATTTCCAAAATGTAGAAACGTATACTGTTTTATGAACCGGAAGGGGGATTAAGAAAGTGACACCGCTGATCATAATAAATCTTTTGATATGGTTATTGCTGCTTGTATTGATGGGTACGAATAAATTCCCACTGGGTGCCGTATCACTGTCCATTATGCTGCTGCTTGTTCTTACCGGCTGTATCACATCACCGGAGGCGCTGGCAAAATTCAGTGATAATAATGTGATTATCATGGGTACGATGATGATCACGGCCAATGCGTTTGGAAAGACCAGAGCCGTGAAATCCATTGCAAAGCTGCTGACAAAGGCAGGAAAAGGAAGATGGGAAAATGCCATCCGGATGTTTATGGTCATTAACTTTGTTCTGGGTTTTTTCCTTTCAGGAGCCATTGGACGTATTGCCATTGTTTACCCGCTGGCAGTTGCAGTCTGTGAGGAAAATGATATCAGTCCTTCAAAGGTCATGTTCCCGCTTATATGCTGTATGCTGGCAGATCAGACGGGAATCCCGCTGGGATCTGGAGCCGTAACATATAACAAGTATAACGGGTATCTGGCTGCCGCTGGATATAGCTTTGGAGATCAGTTCCGTATGATCGACCCGTTCCTGTGCAAAGCTCCGTTGGCAATTGTGATGCTTCTTTATTTCATGTTCATTGGTCTGAAAATCTCACCGGATCATCCGTCTACGGCGATTACAGGAGTAAACCTTAAGGCGAGAAAAGAAGATGTTCTGACCTCGAGACAGGAAACCATAATCTATGTTACATTTATTCTCCAGTGTATAGGTCTGGTGACCGCAAGTAAAACAGGTATTCCCCAGTGGATCTTTACAATGGGAGGAGCACTCGTAGTCGTTATGACAAAGGCAATCCCTGTAAAGCAGGCGACAGATTCCATCCCGTTTTCCATTATATTTATGTATATTGGAGCGCTGGCAATGGGAACCGCATTATTAAATACCGGAGCTGGGGCACTTATTGGTAAGATGGTTGCAGGTATCTTAGGACAACATCCATCAACCATCGTTCTTTATCTGGTATTCTGGCTTGTGACCATGTTCCTGACGCAGTTTATGAACAATGGCGCTACCTCGAATCTTTTTATTCCAGTGGCGATCCTGTGTGCGGAAACCATTGGATGCAGTGCTCTTGGGCTTATAATGTGTATCCAGATGTCCTCTCTGGTCGCCTGGTTTACACCTATGGCAACGGCTGTAATGCCTATTGCCATGGGAGCCGGCGGATACAGTGCAAAGGATCTGTTTAAGCAAGGTGTTCTTCCGGGGCTTTTAAGCACGGTGGCAGGCGTCTGTTGGGTGGCCTATTTATTCCCTGCATGGCCATAAAATCAAATTTTAAGAGGAGGACAGACTATGGATAAAAAAAATATGCTCGTTCAGTGGAACGGAGAGGACGGTTACTGCTGGAAAGCAGAGTTAGGGATCGTTGATAAGGCCCCGTGTGTTCTGGAACTGGGATATGAAGCCCATGGTTTTTATAACGTTCTGGCCAGGAATCTGGTTCCACAGTTTAAGGTGATCACCTCTGAACGTACGAAAAATAATCCCCAGAGGTCCAAAGGACTTGCCCCTGGAGAAGTTCTGGGATATCAGTGGGACACCTATTCCGATGATCCCATGAGCCGCAGGGATAAGGTAAAAGAGGCGGTGGATCAGTGGGATACATCCCATATCTCCCAGGAAAAGGATGGAAACCGTATATCTGTATATTTTGATGGACTGACCCTGGGACAGTTTCAGGGGGGCTGCCGCTTTAATTTCTTTGAGGGCAGCAACCTGATCCGGATCGAGGCTGTTGCAGCAACAGAGGAGGATGGAGTTGCCTATCTGTATCATGGAGGCCTCAATGGATTCCAAATCGATAAGCTGTATTATATCTCTCCAAATCGTCATGAAATATATGAGAATCCGGGACTTCGCACAAACAGCGGACCGGACAGGGACCGGCAGAGAGTAGATGCCAGAGGAAGAGTGCTGACGGTACAGCAGCCCAATGGGGCAGTCGCCGTGTTCCCTTCCCCGCACCGGTTTATGTGGGGGAGCCAGACAGAAAACATTGTTGGCTATAATTACTACATAAGAAACGATGATACTGGAAAACTGGCGGTCGGAATCCGTCATAATAAAGAAGCAGAAAACTACAATGTGCGCTGGCCATGTTATAATGCAAAGCCAGGAACCGTACAGAACATGGCATTTTTTATCCTTCCAAGCGCCAGTTCGGTATGGGTAACGCGGGCTATGGCAATGAAATACACGAATTTTGATCATTTACGCCAGCTGCCGGGATACAAGCGTCTGCTTTCTCACATGCATGTGGCGACCCATGCTGCCTGGATCAGGGATCAGAGAGCAGAGCGTCCATGGGAGAAGCTGATAAAGGAAGAGGGAGGAGATATCTTCTGTCTGGCCGATTTCTGGGCAGAGGGAAGAAAGGATGATAATAAAGAGGGAAGAAAATCAGATCTGGAACGGTACCATGCCATGGGCCATTACTGCAGCACACCGGATTTCCTCGTTGTCACCTCGGAAGAAATCGCGATCATGGGAAAGGATCTGTCAAAGCAGCTGATCCCTTATCATTTTATGATTCTTCCGTCCAAACCGCTCCTTTATTCCAGATGGCGCGATGATGATCAGGAATTTGCAGAGATCCTTCCGGACGGCCGGACGTATTACCATCTTAAATCCGCAGACGATGTGATGGAAATGTGCCGTCGTGAAAACTGCTTTGTCCAGATGCCGCATCCAGACACTAAGGCCAATGACGGACTTCCGTATGATGTGAAGGATGAAAAGTGGTTTAAGGATGAAAGATGGTTCGGCATTGGCTGCAGGCAGCTTCCGGCAGATAATTCCTGCAAGACAATGATCGATGGACGGACTGCCCGTGTATGGAATGATATCAATAACTGGGCAGACAGACCTAAATATATTATGAGCGAGCTGGATACATATTCCAAGGTAGAGGAGCGGGAGGAAAACTGGGATCCATACGCACAGGTAAACTGTACCTATGTGGAGTTGGAAAAGATACCGGCTTATGGAAACTGGGAAGAGGTGATCAACGCGCTGCGTGAAGGAAGGCATTTCTATTCAACTGGAGAGGTGCTGATCGAAAAGAGTGAGATTACAGACGGATGTGCAGAGGCCACCTTCAGCTGGACTTTCCCACTGATCGATGCAGAAATTGTATATTCGGACGGAGAAAACGTTACAACTAAAACAATTAATATGTCGGATACGAAGCCATACGGGAAAAAGACAGTTACATTCAGTTTTCCCAAAGGCATGAAGTGGGCGCGCATACTTGCGACAGACATTGCAGGCGATTCTGCATTTGGAATGCCGGTATTCTTAAGAAAATAATGATCGGATCATCCGGGGCCTGTCTGGAATATTTTCCAATACAGGCCCCATATCTGCGAAAAAAATATATAATGAAAAAGGAGAAAGGGATGATGAAAAGTGAAAGTTTCGATCATTAAAGAACCAGAATTTTATAAATCTGTGATCCGGATCATGCTGCCGGTGGCTCTGCAGCAGGCCATCAATATGGGCGTTAATATGATGGATACCATGATGCTGGGCTCCTTTGGGGAGATCCAGCTGTCGGCATCCAGCCTTGCAAATCAGTATTATAATTTTTTTACGATTCTGTGCATGGGGATCATCGGGGGCTCCAGCGTCCTGGCGGCCCAGTACTGGGGAGCAGGAGAAAAAGAGAAGGTAAGGGAAACGTTCAATATGGCGCTTCGGCTTTCTGCGGGTGTGGCGGTGCTGTTTATGATCCTGACCTGGATCTTTCCAGGACCGATCATGTCCATATATACATCGGAAGAGGAGGTCATCGTCCAGGGAATCCGCTATCTGAAGATAACGGCATTTATTTTTGTCATTCATGGGACCAGTCTTGTGGCGGCCCAGCTGATGCGTTCCGTGGAACAGGCTCATCTGGGGCTTATTGTGTCCATCATATCCTTTGTGGTCAATATCGGAGCCAATTATATTTTCATTTTTGGAAAATTTGGAATGCCCAGAATGGAGATTGCCGGAGCGGCGCTGGGAACGCTCATTGCCAGAGGAGCGGAGTTTATTACCACCTTTTTTTATATCCTTGTGAAGGATAAAAGCCTGGGCCTGAGGATCTGTCATCTGATAAAATCACCGTCAGCCGCTTTTTACCGGAGCTATTTCCGGCTGGGAGCCCCGGTTCTGGTCAGTGATTCTCTTTTGGGTCTCGGCGGAAATATTGTTTCTGTGGTCCTGGGGCATATGGGAGCAGCAGTGGTTGCCAGCAATGCCATCTGTCAGGTGGTGGACCGGCTCTGCACTGTGGTCATTCAGGGCGTTTCCAATGCGTCGGGCATCATCACCGGACAGACCCTGGGAACGGGAAACAGGAAAAAGGCCATGGAGCAGGGAGAAACGTTTTATTTCTTCAGTATCGTATTTGGTCTCTTAAGCTCTCTCCTGGTGTTCCTGTTCGGTCCGCTGACTGTATCTGTTTATACATTAAACCAGGAGACCGTTGTTCTTGTCCATCAGATGATGAACGCGTATGTGGTGATCGTGTTCTTCCAGGCGATCCAGTCAGTGATGACCAAGGGAGTGCTCCGGGGCGGAGGCGATACGAAATTCCTTATGAAGGCAGATATCCTGTTCATGTGGCTGGTTTCCATTCCTCTGGGAGCCGTAGGCGGTCTGGTCCTCCATTGGCCTGCCTGGCTGGTGATGCTGTGCCTCCGGGCAGATTATGTGATTAAATCTGTATGGTGTGTCTCCAGACTTCTCAGCGGGAAATGGATCCATATGGCAGATGGGATCAGTGAAAAGGTATAAAAGAGAAAGAAACGGCTCCTGCAGCAGCAGGAGCCATTTTTTGTAAGGTCATCAATTATTCGTGGGAACAAACTGCGCCACCCGTCCGGCGAATTCTGCCAGGTTCTGGGTCTGGAGAAGAACGCGTCCAGGGCCGGTGAGCTTTGTGAGGAACAGGCCTTCTCCGCCGAAAAAGATATTTCCAAGGCCCTTTACGGTTTCGATCTCGTAGCGGACACTGCGGTCAAAGGCCACCACATTGCCTGTATCGACCTTCAGGATCTCGCCGGGAGCCAGCTGCTTTTCCACCAGATCACCGTCCACCTCAAGGAACGCAATACCCTGGCCGCTGATATCCTGGAGGATAAAGCCTTCCCCGCCAAAGAAGCCGGAGGAGATTTTTTTCGTGAAGGAGATATTGACATTGACGGAATCCTGGGCGCACAGGAAGGCCCCCTTCTGGCAGATCAGGCCGCCGGTGGCGCTGACATCCAGAGGGTAGATCTGGCCAGCCACAGTGGAAGCAAAGGCAATGAGAGCGCCGGGCCTCTGGGCAGTATAGGTGGCCATGAACAGGGATTCTCCTGCAAACATGCGGCCGATTCCCTTCATAAGGCCGCCGCGGGTGTTGGTGGCCATGGCGATCCCGTCGCTCATCCATGTCATGCCTCCGGACTGGGTAAATACGCTCTCACCTTTCGAATCGAACATGATCTCCACAGCAGGCATTGTGTCACCTACAATACGATATTTCATATGGGTCCCTCCTTTAAGAATGATACATGAATGGCAGCCCATGATCCTCATGATGGCGTGCGGCAGAGGCGGGGCCATACTGTTTTTATCATTCTATCATACAGGCCGCAGGATGAACAGATGGAAACATTTCAAAAACGTTACGCTTTTATTAATTCTTCTGCGGGCACTTGTGTGGATTCCGGGCGGATGTTAGAATGAACGCAGGATGGTGATCAGAATGAGAAAATGGATCATAAATATGGGGATCCTGACAGGGATTTGGCTGACTCTGGCCGGCTGTGGGGCTCCCAAAGCCCAGGTAATCATGGAGGCGGAAACGGCAGCTGCGGATGGGACAGAGACCCAGGCTGGACAGGAGCTGCTGGGAGATCCAAAGGAGAGGGCAGAGGAAACGGTTTCTTTTCTGGAGCAGTTTGAGAGCAGCCTTTCCTTCCAGGATATGGACCGGGAAAGGGCAGCTGCTTACGGCGGTCCCCTGGAGGATTCTTACGCGTTTTACGGACGTGAAACAGAGGATGGGGCAGGCTATGTCCTGGGGATCAAAATACGGAAGGAGAGCCTTCTGGACGGGCTTACGGTGTATGGAGAGGACGATCATATGGAGGCAGTGATCCAGAATGACCAGGACGGTGGCTATGATACCGTTTATGAGCTGGATGGCATATCGGTATTTCTTTCGGGTTCATCCCAGAATGGGGTTTTAAATGAGGTCCTGTATCTGCAGCCGGAGGATCTGGAGACGCCGGAGGAGCTTTTAAATGCCTTTGACCTGGGATACTGCCATGGAGCCGCAGGTGCAGCCTATGTCCGGGATGTGCTGGAGCGGCAGGTCCGCTTTACGCCGCCGGATACTGAGGCATACCTGGCAGTGGAGGTGGAACGGGACGGAGAGCTTTGCACAGAATACGTTCCTCTGACACGGGAGGAGGAGCGGGAGATCCTGGATTCCAAAGAACCGGTCCCTTTGGAGGACGGAGACAGACTGGAGTTCTTTGTGAGCCAGGAAACGTATGAGGAACAGGATATAGACGGTGGCGCGGTCACGGCTCCGGCCCTGCGGATCGCAGAGGAACGATGCGGGTTCCGGCCTTCTTATATTGAGCCAGATATGGACATAGAAAAGAAAGAGGAAACCAGAGAAGAGGCAGAGAAAGAGAACGAAGGGGAAGCCGGAGAAGAAACCGGGGAAGAAAATGAAGAAGCCAGAGAGGAAGCCGGAGAAGAGAGCGAAGAAGCCAGAGAAGAAGCCGGAGAAAGGGCCAGGGAGGCCATGGAAAATGGAGAAGCCGATGGAGATTAGAAAAAATAGTTTATTGGAAAAATTAGAAAATTATGGAAAATCGGATTTTTATCCATTTCATATGCCAGGCCATAAAAGACAGGATTTTTTAAACGGTTTTCCGGATCCGTATTCCATCGACATTACAGAGATCGACGGTTTTGATAATCTGCATCATGCAGAAGGGATCTTAAAGGAGTCCATGGAGCGTGCGGCAGAGATCTATGGGGCGGACCAGACGTGTTATCTGGTAAATGGCAGCACCTGCGGGATCTTAAGCGCTGTCTGCGGCTCCACGGCCTGGGGCGGAAAGCTCCTTATGGCCAGAAACTGCCACAAGTCGGCGTATCACGGGCTGATCTTAAACCATCTGGAGCCTGTGTATGTGTATCCATCTTATCTGGAGGGGCCGGGGATCAGCGGAGGAGTCTGTCCTTCGGATGTGAGAAGGATCCTGGAGCAGGATAAAAAGCGGGAGATCCAGGCGGTTCTGGTGGTCTCTCCTACGTATGAAGGCGTCGTATCGGACATTGCGGGGATCGCGGCAGCGGCCCATGAGCATGGGATCCCGCTGATCGTGGACGAGGCCCACGGCGCGCACCTTCCCTTTGGCGGAAGGGAAAACGGCTTTCCGGAGCCAGCGCTGTCCATGGGGGCGGACGTGGTGATCCAGAGCCTCCATAAGACGCTCCCATGCTTTACCCAGACGGCGGTCCTCCATATGAAGGGGGATCTGGCGGACCGGGAAAGGATCTGCCGGTATCTGGGGATGTTCCAGAGCTCCAGCCCGTCGTATGTTTTCATGGCGGCTATGGAGCAGTGCATCCGGTTCATGGACGGGGACGGACGCCGGGAGATGGCGGCTTATGGAAAGCGGCTGGAGCGGTTTTTCCAGCAGGTAAAGGATCTTAGGAACTTAAAGGTACTGGACTGGGAGAAGATCGTGGAGGCAGATCATTCCAGAAAAGCCGGAGCAGCTCCCGGAACGGTTTCTGTGTACGGCTGGGATCCCTCAAAGATCGTTATTTCCTGTAAGAGAGTCTGGTTTAAGAACGTCTCTGGGGAAAGGCAGCGGTTAAGCGGAGAGGCTCTGGGAAACATCCTGCGGGAGCGGTATCATCTGGAAATGGAGATGTGTGCGCCGGAATATGTCATTGGAATGACGTCGGTAATGGATACGGAGGAAGGACTTCTGCGGCTGGAAAAGGCCCTCTGGGAGCTGGATCAGGAGTTGGACACAGAGCCGGAAAGCGTTTCCGGCAGAACGGGGGAAGGCCATGGAGACAGAGGGCTTTCTGAGCTTCCACAGCCGCCTCTGCGGCTTTCTCCGGCGGAGGCCATGGAAATGCCCGGGATCAGGAAAAGACTGTCAGAAAGCGCTGGCAGCGTGTCACGGGAATTTATTTATCTGTATCCTCCGGGGATCCCGGTCCTGGCTCCGGGAGAGGAGATCACAGAGGACGTTCTGGAGCGGGAAGCCTGGTATGAAGCTATGGGGCTGTCTGTCCAGGGCCTGGAGGATCCATCCCTTTCCACCATAATAACGGTTGCGGAAAAATAAGGGTTTATGTTACAATGTCAGTCAGTTGGGCCAATATTGCAGCATGGCTCCAGGATTGTACAGCAAAAGAGAACGGAGCGCAGAAAATGGGCAGGATCTTTTATATCATGGGCAAGAGCGCCACAGGTAAGGATACGGTATTTAAGGAGCTTTTAAAGCGGAGGCCGGAGCTTACGACGGTGGTTCCCTATACTACCCGTCCCATCCGGGAGGGAGAGACAGACGGGGTGGAGTATTTTTTTACTTCGTCAGAAAAACTGGAACAGTTTAAAAATTCCGGAAAGATCGTGGAGCTTAGGACGTATGAGACGGTCATGGGGCCGTGGAGCTATTTTACCATGGACGACGGCCAGTTTGATATCCATGGAGAAGGGGACTGTCTGATGATCGGGACCCTGGAATCCTATGAAAAGATGTGCCGGTACTACGGAAACGGGGCGCTGGTCCCGGTTTATATAGAGGTCCCCGACGGGATCCGGCTCCTTCGGGCCGTGAAACGGGAGGGAAAACAGAAAAATCCCAATTACAGGGAGGTCTGCCGCAGGTATCTGGCCGACGAGGATGATTTTTCTGAAGAGCTCCTTTCCAGGCTCCGGATCGGAAAACGGTTTTCCAACACAGACCTGGAGGCCTGTCTGGAAGAAATTTTAAAGGAAATGGAATCACACTGAAAAATGTGATATAATAGAAGGAAGTTTCGATAAAAGATTGGAGGGATGGTTATGCTGGAGGGTAAGGTTACAGGTTTTCAGGATATTCTTGGAAACGATATGGTCAAAGAGCATTTTAAAAAGGCCATCGAAAATCATAAAATATCTCACGCATATATTCTGACAGGCGAGGCTGGAATGGGGAGAAAATCCATCGCCAATGCATTTGCCATGACGCTCCTTTGTGAAAAAGGAGGCAATGAGCCTTGTATGGTATGCCATTCCTGCAAACAGGTCCTTGGGGGAAACCACCCGGATCTCATCTATGTGACCCACAGCAAGCCGGGGAGCATCGGCGTGGACGATATACGGGAACAGATCAACGATACCATCATGATCCGGCCGTACAGCAGCTATTATAAGATCTATATTGTGGACGAGGCGGAGAAGATGACGGTACAGGCCCAGAACGCCCTTTTAAAGACCATGGAGGAGCCGCCGTCTTATGCGGTCATCATCCTGATCACCACCAACCAGGAGGCGTTCCTTCCCACGATCCTCTCCAGGTGCGTCCAGCTGAAATTAAAGCCCTTAAAGGATTTTACAGTAAAAAGCTATCTGACGGAGCATCTGGATATTCCGGAAAAGGAGGCGGAGATCTGCGCGGCCTTTGCCCGTGGAAATCTGGGAAAGGCCATCCACCTGGCATCCTCCGACGAATTTAAGGAGTTGTTCCAGAAAGTCATGAATATCGTGAAAAATGTAAGATCCATGGATATTGCAGTGCTTCTGGACTGTATCCGCGAGATCAAGGAAATGAGCTTTGATATCGAAGAGGTGCTGGATCTGATGCAGCTCTGGTACAGGGACGTCCTTATGTTCAAGGTGACAAAGGATATGAACCTGCTGATATTTAAGGATGAATATAAAATGATCAATGAACTGGGGGAAAAGGCTGACTATGCGGGGCTGGAGCAGATCCTCAGCGCCATCGACACGGCGCGGGCGAGACTGGAGGCCAACGTCAACCTGGAGCTGGTGATGGAGCTTCTGTTCCTGACCATGAAGAACCCGTCGTAAGGAGATAAGAATGACAAAAGTAATCGGAGTCCGTTTCCGCAAAGCGGGAAAGGTATATTATTTCAGTCCGGGAAATGAGGAGATCAAAGCCGGACAGCACGTGATCGTGGAGACAGCCAGGGGCGTGGAATACGGCCACGTGGTCCTCGGAAGCCACGAGGTGGACGATAAAAAGGTGATCCAGCCCTTAAAGCCTGTGATCCGGATGGCTACGGCAGCCGACGAGGAGATCGAGAGAAGGAATAAGGAAAAGGAGAAGGAAGCCTTTAAGATCTGTCTGGAAAAGATCAAAAAGCATGAGCTGGATATGAAGCTCATCGATACGGAATACACCTTTGACAATAATAAGGTGCTGTTCTATTTCACAGCCGACGGAAGGATCGATTTCCGGGATCTGGTAAAGGACCTGGCATCCGTATTTAAGACCAGGATCGAGCTGCGTCAGATCGGTGTCCGGGACGAGACGAAGATCGTCGGCGGCATCGGGATCTGCGGAAGACCGCTGTGCTGCGCCTCCTACCTGTCTGAGTTTATCCCGGTGTCCATTAAGATGGCCAAGGAACAGAATCTGTCCTTAAATCCCACAAAGATCTCCGGCGTCTGCGGAAGGCTCATGTGCTGCTTAAAGTACGAGGAAGAGACGTATGAGGAGTTAAATGGGCGGCTTCCCAATATCGGGGATTATGTGACCACCGACGACGGCTTAAAGGGAGAGGTCCACAGCGTCAGCATCCTAAGGCAGCTGGTGAAGGTGGTGGTCACCGTCAACGGAGATGAAAAGGAGATCCGCGAATATAAGGTGGATCAGCTGAAATTCCGTCCCAAGAGGAAAAAGGAAAAAATGAGCATCAGCGACGCAGAATTAAAGCAGCTGGAGGCTCTGGAGAAAAAAGAAGGGAAATCGAAGCTGGATGATAACTGATCTGATGGAAAATGAGCGGCTGGATGATCTTCAGAGAAACGGGCTGAAGATCATCCAGAAGACCGACGGCTTCTGCTTCGGAATGGACGCGGTGCTGCTTTCCGGGTTTGCATCAGTAAAGCCCGGAGAACGGGCGCTGGATCTGGGTACCGGGACCGGGATCATCCCCCTTCTCCTTTCGGCAAAAACAAAAGGAGACCATTTCACTGGGCTGGAGATCCAGACAGAGATCATGAAAATGGCCCAGAGGAGCGTGGCCTTAAACGGCCTGGAAAAAAAGATCGACATCATACAGGGAGACATTAAGGAAGCCAGCCGGATCTTCGGAGCGGCTTCCTTTGATGTAGTGACCTCAAATCCCCCCTATATGAACGATGCCCATGGCCTTAAGAATCCAGGGGATGTGAAGGCCATTTCCCGCCATGAGGTGCTCTGCACCTTAGAGGACGTGGTCCGGGAGGGAACGAAGGCGTTAAAGCCCGGAGGCCGTTTCTACATGGTCCACAGGCCCCACCGTCTGGCAGAGATCATTACGGTGATGAGGCAGTATAAGCTGGAGCCCAAGCGGATGAAATTTGTCCATCCCTTTGCAGATAAGGACGCGAACATGGTCCTCATCGAGGCTGTCCGGGGCGGGGGAGCCTGGCTTAAGCTGGAACCGCCGGTGATCGTTTATAAGGAGCCGGGGGTCTATACGGACGAGATCTATGAGATATACGGATACTAGGAGCCGCGTCCGGGGGACATGGCGCCCCTGCCGGGGATGACAGAAACCGTCGGAAAGGAGATACAGACATGGCGGGAAAGCTATATTTATGTGCAACGCCCATTGGAAATCTGGATGATATCACCCTGCGGGTGTTAAATACATTAAAAGAGGTGGATCTGATCGCCGCAGAGGATACCCGCCACAGCATCAAGCTTTTAAATCATTTTGATATTAAAACGCCCATGACCAGCTATCATGAGTATAACAAGGTGGAGAAGGCCAGGTATCTTGTGGATAAGCTGAAGGAAGGGACCAACATTGCGTTGATAACTGATGCGGGAACGCCTGGGATCTCGGATCCCGGGGAGGAGCTGGTGAAGCAGTGCTATGAGGCCGGGATCGAGCTGACCTCCCTTCCGGGACCTGCCGCCTGTATCACGGCCCTGACCATCTCCGGCATGGCCACCAGGCGCTTTGCCTTTGAGGCCTTTCTGCCCCCGGATAAAAAGGAGAAGCAGAGGATCCTGGAGGAATTAAAGCAGGAGACCAGGACCATGATCCTCTATGAGGCCCCCCACCGGCTGGTCAGGACCCTGGAGGAGCTTATGGAGGCTCTGGGGGAGCGGAATATCACCATCTGCCGGGAGCTGACGAAAAAGTATGAGACGGCCTTCAGGACCACCTTTTCCGGGGCTCTGGCCCACTATGAGAACGAAGAGCCCAGAGGCGAGTGCGTCATTGTCGTAGAGGGGAAGAGCCTGGAGGAGATCGAAAAGGAAAAGGCAGCGGCCTGGGAGGACATGACGGTGGAGGAGCACATGGACCTGTACCTGGAACAGGGCCTGGACCGGAAGGACGCAATGAAGCAGGTGGCAAAGGACCGGGGGATCAGCAAAAGGGATGTATACCAGGTGCTGGTGGAGAGAAAGCTATAACATCAAGGGAGCAGATGGTTTCTGGTTTTCTATCAGGAACAGGGTCAGTGCAATTGCGATCGCCGCACTGGCCAGGGTCCCTACTAAAAATTTTTCCGTAAAATCCTGGTCTTCAAACTGTTTATACCTTGCCAGGCTCTTGGCGGCCAGCACAAATCCGATCGCCCCGGCTTCACCATATATGACCAGCATGGCAATGATCAGCCGTTCTAATTTTCCGATCATGCTTCCGGCGGAGGAATCATTGGATTTTGGTGAATCAGGATTTTTTTGAAGGGAAATAGATGCGGTAAGCATTTTTACAAATTGGGAAGCCGGGGTCAGAAGAAGGATTACCAGCAGCAGATAACGCATATTCTGAAGAAGCGGGACTTGTATACACAGGGACTTGAAAGTTTCTGTAAGATTTTCGGGGAGATGGAAAAAACAGGATCCAGCGAGAATCGATGCGGTATGAATAAGCTGGCTGGTACAGAATGCAGTCAGCTGACTGCGGGGAGATATGTGATTTCTGGTATAATAGTGGAATGTAAGAACGTCGGTTATAAAGTGAGACAGGATAATGAACATCCACGCGATGACTGCACTGGGAAATGAAACACATAGAATAAATATAAGTCCCAAAATAAGAGAATACATCCCAAAATGAGGGAGCAGGCATCTGAAACAGGGATGTTTTTTTACATCAGGGGAACCTGGCCATAGATGAAAGTCAGCAAGGAAATGTACGGATAAAATCAATAATAAAAGTGACAAAACTATACCTCCTTCATATTTGTATTCATTTCATATAACACGGTTAACGCCATGCTGCGTGCCCAATATATATTTCCGCTTTCTAATGAACGCGCAATGGTCTGTCTTTTTATAGAAAGGATTTTGGCTGCTTCAGTTGGGATCCCACGCTGCTTGCCGCCAGTGACAAAAAAGGCGTTCGGTTCTGTTTTTCTATAAATATCATTTCTGGCCCGGGCCGGTATCTGCCCGACTGAATCATCGGTTAAATTTATATGATCAAGAGGAAGTTCCCTGTCTGTTTTTGATATTTTATGATCAAAACAGCTTTTTTCAATTAATAACCGATTGAAAGCCAGAGAGTCATAGGGCCATTGAAAGTCATTTTTCAGGCAGAGCGGAAACAGAATTTCAGTGATGAGGAACAGCTGATTCTGGGTGATGCTCAGATTTTCAGTAACATTTGCAGCTCCTCCCATTAGTGTATTGAGCGTTCGATCATTTCTGGAGGCACTGTACATCAGTACAGGATATCCCAATGTAGGGTCTGTGCAGCGGATCGCATTTCGTGCATTATGATAAACTTCGCCATCCTGACTGGTTGTTCCCCGGCCTTTCATCTGCAGGTTCCAGTTTCCGATCCCTATTCCGGCCCGGATCCTAACTGGATACAGCCATATGGAAAAAAATCTGTAAAATAAATAAGCAGATTCTCCTGTAGAAAATAATCCCTGTATTTCGTCTCCGGCACTGAATTCTACTGTACGCAGTATATCGCCGGAAAACGCCTTATTTAAAAAATCCAGAACCTGGATCATATGAGTCTGGATCAAAAAACGGTCTGAATCCGTATAGGATCTGGAATTTCTTAGATCTATAATTAATGCTGCATATTCCTGGGACATCACAATCACCTCTTCATGAGTATAACATTTTAGAAGTATAAAAGCAACTGAATAAGGGTGCTATTTAAATATGCAGCTAAAATACGCTTCTAAAATATGAGGCAGGATCTATGATTTAAGAATGGCGGTCATCAAAAGCTTCCCTTACATCAGAAAGAAATTTTATGATGGGCAGCGTCTGAGGACAGCTGCCCTCACATTTTTTACAGCCGATGCAGTCTGCCGGGCCTCCTCCTGAAGCGGTCATGTTCTGGTAAACAGGAGCGATCTTCCAGCCGTCTCCGGGATTTTGCTTATATTCGTTATACAGCCTGAAATATTCCGGTATATGGATCTTTTTCGGGCATCCGCTGACACAGTAGCCGCACCCGGTACAGGGAACCGCGATGGAGTTCCTTAAAAGGCCGGCAGCTTCAAAAAGAACGCTCTGTTCGTATTCTGTCAGCGGCTGGCGGCACGCCAGATTATCCAGGAGCTGCTCCATGGTGTTCATTCCGCTGAGGACGATCTCCACCTCCGGAAGGCTTTCTGCAAACCGGATCGCATAGGAGGCCTGGCTGGCGTCCGGCGAAAGTTTTTCCAGGAGCCGTCCGGCCTTTTCGGGAAGAGCAGCCAGCGCTCCGCCCTTGACAGGCTCCATGACGATGACCTTTTTTCCATGCTTTACGGCAGTCTCATAGCAGCGTCTGGACTGGATGGAGCTGCTTTCCCAGTCCAGATAATTGATCTGGAGCTGTACATAATCCACCTCCGGATGGCGCGTAAGGATCTCATCCAGAAGATCGGCGGAATCATGGTAGGAAAATCCTGTCTTTATAGCTTTCCCAGTCTTTTTTAATTCTTCAAGAAATTCAAATTCCCTATATTTTTCAGCAATTTCATAATGTTTTCCATTGAGCCAGTGGAGCAGATATACGTCAAAGAAATCCACCTGGCAACGGTCCTGCTGTTCCTTAAAGTACCGGTAACAGTCTTCGTGGGAGGTCATTTTATAGCCAGGCAGCTTGTCGGCCAGAAGAAAGGAGCTCCGGGGATGGCGCTTTACCAGGGATTCCCGGATGGCCCATTCGCTTTTTCCAGCCAGATAGGTGTAGGCGGTGTCAAAATAGTTCTGCCCGTGGGCTAAAAATACGTCTGTCATCTGATCTAACAGGCTTAAGTCGATCTCTCCGGCCGGGGCTATCGGGAGGCGTAAGAAGCCAAAGCCAAGTTTGTTCATATGGGATCCCTCCATTTTTATATTTGAAAATAAGGGATCACCGCCGGTGATCCCTTAAAATCGTAAAAGGTGTACTATCTGGTCTTGATGGCCATCATCCAGTAATGATTATCGTTGAAATCAAAGGTGCCGATCTCCGTCATATGGGCCTTTTTTGTGTGGGCGGCGTAGCTGCGTCCGTTGATCTGGTTGATGAAGGTCACCATGACGGGATACTGGTCCTCGAACTGTTTCAGAGAGGCCTTGAAGATCCCTTCAAAAACGCCTGTGCCCCGGACGGAAACATCCACGCAGACGGGGCCGTACTGGTAGGTGTTCGTTTCGTCTAAGGCGGTTCCCTCAAACGGCATATCCGGCAGCACCTCGGTCATCCGCTTCATGATGGGGACCTGCATCCAGTAATCCCATCCCGCAGCCAGGGCAAAGGCCTTTACGGTCCCGTTTTCATCCTTTGCCAAGGTCACGCCCCTCCGGTTTACGATGAGATCCTCAAACTGCTGGTCCGAGAGCTTGGTGGTCACGAAGCCGCCGGGGATATCCTCCTGGGAAATGGTATCTTTATGATATCTTGCCAGCAGGGCTTTGATCGCCGGCAGATCGTTCATGGTTGCCAGAGTGTATTCCATCTGTCTGTTCCTCCGTTTTCTTATTTTATAGCCGGACGGATGCTTTTTAGTGGTTCTTTAACCACTCCATAGCCACATGGGCGTAAACAGCTGCTCCCACAGGAAGGGCGTCCTCATGGAACATGGCCTTTGGATGATGCTGGGGGTAGCAGTAGCCCTGTTCGGGCTGACCGGCGGCGATGCCAAGGAACACGGTGGGAACCTCGTTGGCTACATAGGAGAAGTCCTCAGAGCCCATGTTGCTCATGCGCTGGCCGATGTCGTTTAAGTCCACAAAGTGAACGCCCTCCAGTTCTCCAAGATATCCCTTTACTTCCCCGTAGAGCTCCTGGTTATGGAATAAGACAGGACAGCCGCTTCCATATTCCACATGGGCCTCGGCGTTGAAGGCGGCAGCCACAGTGCTTACGATGGCGTCCATACGGGTCTTTACCATTTCCCGGGTGGTATTTTTTAGTGTGCGGATGGTTCCGGACATCATGGCCTCCTGGGGGATCACGTTGGAGGTGTTTCCGCCGTGCATCTGGCCGATGGTAAGGACCATGTTGTCCGCCGGATCCATTTCCCGGGCGTTGATGGCCTGGAGAGCCAGATGGATGTGGGACATGACGTTTAAGGGATCCACGCCGTTGTTGGGCTGGGCTCCGTGACAGCCTTTGCCGGTGATCTTAATGGTAAACCAGTCCACGGCAGCCATTTTAGAGTCTGCGCCGGTCATGATCACAGTGCCTGCCGGCAGCGGAAGGTTTGTGAATACGTGGATGCCCAGGGCGGCGTTTACGTCCGGGTCCTTTAAGATCCCGTTTTCCACCATCATCTTCGCTCCGTCCATGGTTTCCTCGGCCGGCTGGAACATGAGCTTTACCTGGCCCTCCAGCTCATCCTCATGGGCCTTTAAGAGACGTGCTGCGCCCAGCATATTGGCGGTATGACAGTCATGGCCGCAGGCGTGCATGCATCCGTTTTCAGATTTAAATTCCAGGTCTGTCATTTCTGTTACAGGGAGGGCGTCCATATCACCGCGGATCAGGAAGCATTTTCCCGGCTTCTTTCCGGCAACAGCCACTACGCCGCTTCCCATTCTCTGGGGCTCATACCCCATTTCCCTTAATTTGTCCTCCACATAGGCCGCGGTCTTCGGAAGTTCCAGACCCAGCTCCGGGTTCTGGTGGAAGTGGCGGCGGTCCGCCGTTAAAGTGTCCTTCATGGCAAGTGCTTCGTTATACATGTTCATGATCCATTCCGCCTTTCTTTTAAATGAATGATTGAATCGGGGCCAGGCTGCAGATATTGCAGCAGCAGCCCCAGTTTTGTGCGTTCAACATAGTCGTCCCAGTGGACCGGGATCAGTTCATTGACCTTTTCGATCCGCCTCCGGACTGTATTGACATTGACAAAAAGCTTTTCGGCTGTCAGGCTGTAATTTAAATTGTTTTCAAGATAGGTTTTTAAAGTATAGAGGAGTTCCTGGTTCTTTTCTGAGTCGATGAGTTTCTGGAGCTTTTTTAAAAGAGGGCCCAGTTCGTCCTCAGGGATATTGATCCAGGTGAGGATCCCCAGTGCGTCGTAATCAAAGAGGGTCTTCCGGGAATCGGTAAGTCTTCCGATATTCAGGACCTTCCGGCATTTTTCAATATGAGGACGGAGATCATGGAGATCTCCCGAATCTCCCGTAAAGCTGAAAAACCAGGATACGTCGGGGAAAGTCCCCCGGAGGAGCTTCTGGAACTCCAGGATCAGTCCACGGATCTCTTCCTTATTTACGGGGGACAGCCGGACGGCGTTGAGGAGGATGACTCCTTCTGTGGATGACAGGAATGCCACGCGGCCGATCCGGTTCATCCGGCATCGTTTGAACGCCTCCAGCATGGAGGTCCTGTGGCTCCGGATATCCAGCTCATCCTGGTCGTGACGGAACAGGATACAGAGGTATGGCTGCTCCACGGAGAGCCCCAGCTGGTCCGCCTGGTAGATCAGCTGCCGGGCGTCAGCAGGAGTGCTTTCCATGGCCAGATGGATCAGATTTTCAAACCCGATATTGCTGGCATCCCGGGCCACCACCTGCTGGTCGAAGATTCCCTGGAGCATCAGATAGGCGATGCGCATGGAGTATTCGTCATAAAAATCCAGGAATTTCCTGGATTCCATCACACAGAAATACGCCTGTACCACTCCTGCGGACTCGATGGGGATGGTGACCCAGCTGATCCGGGGTTCATTGGCGGCCTCTCCCTTGAGGAGACGGTACCGTTTCATGTGGATACAGTCGCAGAGGGCGTGGCTGGTATGGGGAAGCTGGGGAGACCAGTAATCGGATTCGCGGATCCCATATTTTTCACTGGCCTTTTTGAAGTTGTCTGAGCTGTAATACCGCTTATCCATGGTCACATCATAGAGAAAAGCGGGAAATTCCATTTCGGTTTCCAGAGTTTTTAAGATTTTCTGGATGGCCTGTTCCTTGTAATTCTGGTTGTAGCAGCCGGGGCCCTGGCTGATGTCGATCCTGAGACTCTGGATCGCATGGTTTAATACGCCCACGTTTACCTGGTTGACCACGGTCATCCAGGACGGGGAGTAGGGCATGGTGATCAGGGGAATGCTGTTCCTGTCATAAATCTCGATCAGTTTCTCCGGGATCTTATCCAGATAGCTGCCCCTTTTTATCACCAGGGCTGCGTGGCTGGGAATAAAATTCTCACAGAATTTATCCAGGTAGCCTTCAAATTCAGCAAAAATATAACCGGACGTGAAAATAAGCTCTTTTCCAATACTCCAGCGATGGCCTTCCGGCACCTCCAGGAAGCTGACGCCCTGGATCTCGCGGTTTAATCCTTTATGGCCGGCAATGACGTGAAAATCCTTAAAAAAGTCCATACTGAGCAAATCGCCGACTGAAATTCCCATACTGCGGGACCTCCCTCTTCTGTCACCCGGATGGAAGCTGGTTCCAAACCGGTTCTTTCATGCAAAATATTGTCGTATTCAGTCTAGCATACCATAAAATAGACAAAAAATATAGGACATATTGTGCATTTTGCTGTTTTTTAACAGCGTGAGCAGAAAGAGGGAGGAAGAGAGACGGGATCTATTCCGTTTTTTTGCCTTCCATTTTTTTCATGGCCATGGCGATAAATATGGAACCAAATACGCATAACAGGGTTCCCAGATAGCTGCTGGCTCCCGGAAGGAAGTTGAATACTCCTTTGTTGATGGCAATATAAACGACACACCCGAATACCAGCATGATCGCGGCCAGCTTTTTCTGGTTCACGGCGAACTGTACGAAGAGAGCGCCGAAGAGGGCCGGAAGCAGGTAGTTTAAGGCTGCGGTAACAGAGGGCGGGAGCATGGCCAGAATAGAGCTTCCGGCAATGACGCCAACGGAAAGAATGATGATGTTGATGATAATGGAAACTCCCATTCCAATGGTGGAGATGATGGAGCCCTGTTCGGATCCCAGCTCCACACCGGCAGAAACCTGGGCAATACTGGCACAGGGAACGCGCATGTTGGAGATATTTCCGGAAAGGAACGCCATGTAGGTTCCCACAGGCCCCAGGACCGGATAATAGGAGATCGGCTCAATGACCCAGAGGAAGCCGAAGCTGGTGGTAACGGTAATGAAGCAGGTAGCCAACAGCGCAAGATCCGGCCAGAGGCCATGGCCAAAGCCAAGAACAAGGGCGGGAAGGAAAGAGGCGAAAACGCCGAGAATGCCGGTGATCTTTCCGATCCGGTGCATTTTTGGTAAGTAATCGTTGGTGAAATAATGTTTGTCCATAAAAATAAGCCCTCCTATACCAGTGCTGTGATGATCATGGCGACCAGGATCGCGATGGTCAGATTCCATTCTTTTAACCAGGAAATCTTAAATTTTCCGGAAACATAGAGCAGAATGGCCATAAATACGCCGCCCAGCACGCAGGAAAGGGCAGATTTATCCACTGCAACCAGCTTCTGGCTCACCATGCCGCCGAAGGCGCCGACCATGGCAGCTCCGGAGATCACGCCCACTAAAGCGGAGTTTCCGCCTGCCATTCTGTTCTGTACCTTTTCCATTTTGTCAGCGGTGAGGGTGGAAACGATGATCCAGCCGATGGAGCCTAGGATCATGGTCCAGACAGCCATTGTGAAGGCAAAGGTGGTCATTTCATCCACGCCCAGCTGGACACCGGCGGATGCAGTTCCAATTCCGGCTGCGATGGACTCGAACATAACGGAGCCGATGAAGGAAAGACGCATCCAGGCCATGGGGCCGCCCACTGATACCAGGAGCGAAAGCATTCCGCTCAGGATCACGACCGATGGGCCAAGAGAGGTGAGGGCGGAGCTTTTCATTGCCCGTTTCACCTGATCGTTGGTAAGGCCCACCTTCGGGGCGGCGTCCATGGCCTTTTTCGTGAAGATCACAGCCTGGAATACCACCAGAAGTACGGCGGTTCCGCAGGCCAGCCACATGGGAAGACTGTTTGCAAGCTGCATTGCATCCATAAGAGTACCTCCTTTAACGGATTCAGTAAAATTTTTTAAAAGAATGACACAATTTTACTATATAAGGATCCGTTCTACTATGGTACAGGATGAGTATTTTTGTAAAAATATTTCCGTTAGGAATAAAAATTATAAAAAAACTGGAAAAAAGTAATTTTTTTTACTTTTTAGAGAAATTTCACCCGCAGGCTCCGGATGGCCGGGGATCTGGACAGGACTGTGTAGGCCACGCCGCCCAGGACGATCCCGGCAGCCGTCTGAGCCACCAGGGTGAAGCATTCGGCCATGGCCACGCCTCCGCCGTAAAGAGGGATCTTTACTAAGGTATAGCCGATCACATGGAAGATGCCGCCGGTGACGGCACCGGCCAGCCAGGAATATTTAAAATGGGGCAGCAGCCGGTACATGATGAGTCCCATGATCAGCGCCCAGCCGCCCTTTAAGACAATGGTAGGCAGGACCCAGGCGGCGTATCCGGCGATGAAGTCGGAAAGCCCGGCTCCGATGGCTCCGGCCAGCATTCCCCTGCGGGTGCCGAACAGGCAGACCGTGAGGATGATCATACAGTCTCCCAGGTGGGTATAGCCAAAGGCTGTGGGGATCTTGAAAAAATACGTTCCGGTGAATACCAGGGCGGCCATGAGGCCGGTGATGGCCATATCCAGGGTGGGATCACAGGCACGGGCTGGTCCGGAGGAATGAGTTTTTTGCATAGCAGGCGCTCCTTTTCGTTTCTGTTCCGGGATTTTATTTCAGTCCCATGAATTTTGCAGCGTTATTGTAGAAAATATTTTCCAGGCCCTCGTCGTCTACTCCGCAGGCCATGACCTTCTGGATCTCCACAGTGGGATGGTGGAATGGGGAGTCGATGCCGAACATGACCCGCTCGTGGCCCACGGTCTCATAGGCGTTGGCGATCTGGCAGCTCATGGACGTGCCGGAGGTCTCCAGCCAGATATTTTCATATCTCCTGGCCATGGTGATGGCTGCGTCCACATAGACGCCGTGGGCATGGCCCATATGGATCATTACCATGGGAAGCTTCGGGTGGCGCTCCGCTAAGAGGCCGATCTGCCAGGGAAGGGAGAAGGGCGGGTGGCCGGAGTGGACGAACAGGGGCTTTCCGTATGCCTCGCAGATCTCTGCCACGGGATCCACACAGGGAGCGTCGGCGGTGTAGCCGTCAAAGAGGGGCTGGAGCTTGGCTCCGGCAAAATGCTCGTCCCGGATATAGTGTTCCAGGGCATCGTAAGCCTCCTTTCCTTCGGCGCAGTTGATCCACATTAAGGGGATGATCTTCTGGGGTTCTGCCCGGAAGGCTGCCGCGGTATCTTCGTTGGCGTGGGGGCCGCTGGCAACCAGGATGGTCTTTTCTATATTATAAGCTTCCATCTGCTGTAAGAGGCGTTCCGTATCGAAGTGGATGTTAAAGGGACTTCCGAAGGCGCCGATGTGGGTGTGGGCGTCGATCTTTTTGAAGCGTGCAAACGTAGTATCTGTGTTCATGACGGGTTCTCCTTTCCTGCTGGCTTTTCTGGCTTCCGGGATCATGGGTAAATTGTGGGGATCTGAGATCCCCTGGAAGCCGATTGACTTTATGGCATCATCATATAGAAAAATTGGCATTGTTTAAATAGCCAATTTTAGAATATTTGACCAGGCCAGATAGAGAGGGAATAAAGGAAAGTGAGCTGTGGGGCCCCGGAGAATGAAAAGCGGCATACTTTGATTCGGTCAGTCTCCCAGAATGCGGGTGGCTTGTTTTAATATTTTAAGAGTATCCTGCAGCTTCTGATTTTTTCGTCTTAGCTGGGCAATTTCTTTCTCTTTAGGAGTGAGATTTCCTTTGGAGGGTTCGACTTCGCCGGCTCTGAGTTTACGGTGGCGCTCTTTCCACCAGCCATAAAGGGTGTGATATGGAACACCTGGATATTCAGATTTCTGATGATTGTTCAGTTCGGGATATTTTTCCACATATCGGACAGTGTATTCTCTGAAATCAGAGATGTACTTTCTGGCCATTTGTAAATCCTCCTTTTAATCATTGCACCATAAATAAGGGGTGTTTACTATCCCCCGAAACGCCTATATTTTCAAGGCTGTTCAATATATAGTGCTATACAAAACCTCGAAATTACGGGGCAAGGCTTTCGCTTTTTCCTGCGTGTATCGCACATCTTTTGAAAAGCGCCATTTGGATACCTGAACGGTGGACAGCAGATACAGGAATCCGCCAAACAGGGGGACAGAGAGGATCAGGATGGACCATGCAGTTTTATAGGCTCCCTTGTCCTTCCGGGAAACAATGTAGAGCACGGCAGCGATGCTGATCAATGTCAGCAGATGGCTGAACCGCTGTGAAAACTGGCTGCCGTCCGTGACAATCCGGATCAGAAACCATACCTGCACGAGCAGCAAAAAAATCGTAAGCATCCGCCTGCGGAACAGTGAACGAAGCCAAGAGAAACATGGAATGAGATATACACCGTACCGGGGCTTAAAGCGGGTAAGTATGTGGGTGCGGCTTAAATTTGCTGCCATGAATCTAAAGAAACTGGCAATGTGGAGGTGGAAGAACAACCACACTTCATTGAAAATCCGTAAAAACAACATCATACAGAAAAAGAACCTCTATTTTGCTGTGGCTTAATAGGGGTTCTTTGACAGCTTAAGCTACTCAAACAATTTTATCTTAGTCTGTCTTTCTTTGCATTTCAAACTGACGATTACTGTGGGCCGCCATAAATTAGAAGGATACAATTTCCAATCGCAAAGATGATTAATGTTGCAAATTGAATAATTCCAAAGTGCATGAAGAATTGTTCTTTCTTTGTTCCTAATTGGGAAGACATCTTTGTAGCGAATCTGTGTGAAAAAAAGAAAATAGGAAGATTCGCAGCGACTGTTACAGGAACGATCCATGGCTGATTGCTCCCGAACAATCCTGTCGCATTGGGCCAATCATATACCCATGCATTTGTGCTTGTCGTAAGACCTTCCTGCGCAAAGTTTGTAAAAACCATGGATACAAACATTAGGATAAAAGCCAGCCAATTCGGAACATTCGGGAGTTTCTTAAATACCCAGATTGCTAACAGTAAGGTAATTCCATAAAAAGTACCGTACGCAAACGGAATCATCAGTGGCAACGGAACCGTTGGGAATAGGTTAATGAATTCATCCGAATACGTTAACGCAAAACACTTATCATAGAGTGCCTCGATAGGAAATGTTAACGTGATCGCCAGTAGGGTCCACAGCATGTGATGCCCGTTTTTTTCAAATTTCAAGATGAGGGCGATCATAACAAACCACAGTATGATTGATCCCCATTGAAACACGGAAACCGACATAAATATCATCCTCCTTGTTTTTGTGTTTTCTACAGTGTAATTTTATATGCTATCTGCTCATAAATACATAATCAAAATAATTCATATATCTAAAATTAGATATATTACAAAAAATGTGGTAGTATCCCAAAGTTTGTGTAAACCTTCAAACTGATGTAAGATAGACTTACCAGTTTGGAGGTTTATTTTATGGCAAGAAAAAAGGATACCCAACAAAAAGCAGCTCTTCGGGAAATGATGGGCAACTACCTGAAAGAGAACAATGTAAAGGTCAAGGATGGAACGGATGTCAATTCCATTATGCGGGATATGATGTCCATCATCCTGGAAGGTGCCCTGGATCAGGAAATGGATGAGGAACTGGGATATTCCAAGTATGATTATCGGAACAAGGAAATGGATAATTCCAGAAATGGTCATTCCCAGAAGACCATGCATGCTGTCAGGGCTGGCCGAGCCAGCCCTGATTGACATGTCTGGAAACTGCATTATAATACAAGAAAGGGCAGAAACTCAAAATGTTGTGGTCAAGCATTTTTGTAACACTTGTGGCTAAAAAATATCATGAATCAGT
>NZ_JAXXBR010000029.1:0-24893 GCF_037242085.1 Alitiscatomonas sp.
TCCTGCCCCTGTGTCCCGATAAGGGGAGCTGCATGGAATACGACGAAAACCTGGCGGCGTCGGTATATCTGGAGAACGACCTGGAAATGCTGGGAAGAATGAAAAAATTTATGGTATAGATTCAGGAGGAAAACGCGAATGTTGAAATATTATGAAATAAATGGAAAAACGTGTTTTACAGATCACATGGATTTTCAGTGCCCGCCGGAGGCGGACTGGAAGGAGATCCCGGAGCCCAGGACCGCAGAGGAGCTTTCCTGGCTGTTTTTCAGAGAACCGGGGAGCTGCCGCGCCTCCTTCCTGGTGAATCATGAGGGACTTTTATGGGAAAAGGAGGAGAGCGTAGACTGGCTCAACAGCCGGAAGCTGGAGGAAAACAAAGCGTTTTATGGAAAACAGGACGGCTGTACGGAGGGAAAATGCGCAGCTGCGCTTCCGGAATGGATCCGGGAGCGGATCACAGCCGGAAAGGTCCGTGCCGTCAACGCCTCCCATCCCCGCTTCCTGGAGCTGCTGTCCGGGGAGGCATTCCCGGCAGGACCGGAGAAAAAGCGGGTCCATATCCTGGCCATCGGGGATGTGGGGAGCATGCTCCTTACGGGCCTCCATCTCTTGGGCGGCGACGTGATCTCCCGGATCGGGATCTGCGATATCTCCGACCAGGTGACGGCCCGGTGGGAGTTTGAGGAAAACCAGATCGCCTATCCCTGGGAGTATGACGCCCTGCCGGAGGTGGAGGTGGTGAAGCCAGAGAATCTTTTTGACTGTGATGTTTTCGTGTTCGTGGCCTCCAAGGGGATCCCGCCGGTGGGCTCCGGTGTGAAGGACGTGCGCATGTACCAGTTTGAAAATAATGCGAAGATCATGGCCAATTATGCGAAAATGGCCAGGGAAAGCCGGTTTAAGGGGCTGTTCTGCGCCGTTTCTGATCCGGTGGATCCTCTGGCAAAGACCGCATTTTTGGAGAGCAATAAAAATGAAGCCGGGGAGCTGGACTATATGGGACTTTTACCGGAGCAGATCCAGGGCTTCGGCCTGGGCGTCATGAACGCCAGGGCCGCCTATTACGCCAAGAGAGATCCTCGGTTTTCCAGATTCCTCACAGAGGGCCGCTCCTTCGGTCCCCATGGCCAGGATCTGGTGGTAGCCGATTCCATCGAGCATTATGATGATGCTCTTTCCAGAGAGCTGACGGAGCTGACGGTGACGGCCAATCTTAAAATGCGGGAGATCGGCTATAAGCCCTTTGTGGCTCCGGCCTTTTCCTCAGGTGCCCTGTCCATCCTTCTGGCTCTCCGGGGAGAGTGGCACTGCGGTTCGGTGTTCCTGGGAGGGATCTACATGGGAGTGAAAAACCGGTTTACAGAGAATGGTCTGGAAACGGAGATCCTTCCCCTGCCGGATGCCCTCCATGCCCGGATCCGGACGGCGGCGGAAAATCTCAGAATGATCGTATAGGAGGCGGATGGATTGGAAAATGGGAAGAAGGAAAAGAAGCTTTTTGTGATCTATCCACAGAAAAGAGCGGAGGAGGGCCGTCTGGACCAGGTCCTCCGGGCGGCTCTGGAGGGGATCTCTGCCCAGGTGGTGGATTCCATGGAGGAGCTGTGGGAGAACGGTGACCACGAAAATGGTACGGAGCGGTTCCAGGGGGGGCGGCTGCTTTTTGCAGTACCTTTGGGGAAAAACGGAGTCAACCGTGGATATTATGAGATCCTGGCATGGCTCCGCTGTGGAAAACCTGTGCTGAAGGGGGCTGTTGCCGGCTTCCTTATTGACGCGGACAGCG
Source organism: Alitiscatomonas sp. (assembly GCF_037242085.1). Lineage (NCBI taxonomy): Bacteria > Bacillati > Bacillota > Clostridia > Lachnospirales > Lachnospiraceae > Alitiscatomonas > Alitiscatomonas sp. The sequence continues at coordinate 1,790 of NZ_JAXXBR010000029.1, forward strand.
AGCTTTATACCAAGGCGGCCGCCAGGGAGCTGGCGGTGGCGGCCAACCAGGCGGGAGCGGCCCTGGTGGGCCGTCCTCTGGTGGAGGGCACGGCGTCCCTGGACAACTATATCATCCAGGCCGCCAATATGGGTACGGACCGCCTGGGGGCGTACAAAAAAAGCGCCGGGATCCTGGCGGAGCAGCTTATGGAGTTTCAATGGAACCCCAGGAAAGAGCCCCATCTGCTGGTGCTCCATGCCTCCAGCCACAAGACCTCCAATACCCTGGAGGTCTGGAACGCGGTAAAGGAGAAGATTGAAGACCATGTGGAGATCCGGGAGGTCAGCTTAAGAAACGGGACCCTGGAGGACTGCTCCGGATGTCCCTATCAGATGTGCCTGCATTTTGGCGAGCGGGGAAAATGCTTTTACGGCGGGCCTATTGTGGAATCCGTATATCCAGGGATCCAGTGGGCCGATGGGATCCTGCTTTTATGCCCCAACTATAATGACGCCCTTTCGGCCAATCTGACGGCCTTCATAAACCGCCTGACCGCATTATTCCGTACCACGAGATTTTATGATAAGGCCCTGTTTGCCATCATCGTTTCCGGCTACTCCGGCAGCGACCTCATTGCCGGCCAGCTCATCACGGCCCTGAACATGAACAAGACCTTTTATCTCCCGGGAAACTTCTGCATCATGGAAACGGGCAACAGTCCTGGCTCCGCCATGAAGCGGGACGGCATCGGAGACAGGATCCAGGCCTTTGCAGATACGATCCTGGAGACCATGAGGGACGGAGAAAACAGAAAGGAAAGATAATTTCGACATTTCAACGCGACAAAGCTAAAATATAAAAATTTTAGAACGAATTTATATATTGTTTAGACATTGAAATATTTCTTCGATTATTGTATAATAGAACCAACATCCCCAAGGGGCTAGGAATGGGGAAAAAAGAAAAAAGGAGGTTACAATATGAAGAAGAAATTTTCAGCAGTGACAGCATTGACACTGACCCTTGCGATGGTACTGACTGCCTGCTCCGGAGGAGGCGGCGGTGAAACAACGGCAGCCGCGGGCGGCGATACAAAGGCAGCCGGCGAGACCACCCAGGCGGCGGCTCCCAGCGGCGATGCAGTGAAAATGACCATGGGAACCGGAGGAACTACCGGTACGTATTACGCCTTCGGCGGAGTTATCGCCAATTTTTAAACGCAAAAGACATCGGCGTAAACATTAACGTCCAGTCCACCGGTGCGTCCAAGGCCAACATCTACCTGGTCAACGACGGCGAGGCAGATCTGGCCATCGTCCAGAACGACGTTATGGACTATGCGTATAATGGAACCGACCTGTTCGCGGAAGAGGGCGCGGCAACAGAATTTGCCACAGTCGCTGGTCTTTACGCAGAGGTCTGCCAGGTGGTTTCCACTGGAGATATTAAATCGATCGCGGATCTGAAGGGCAAGAGAGTTTCTGTGGGCGACGCAGGGTCCGGCGTTGAGTTCAACGCCCGCCAGATCCTTGAGGCTTACGGGATCAGCTTCAACGATATCGAAGTCAACAATCTGGGCTTCGGCGATTCCTCCGACGCCTTAAAGGATGGAAAGATCGACGCGTTCTTCTGTACCGCAGGCGCTCCCACCACAGCCATCGTAGAGCTGGCGACCACCAACAGCATCAACCTTCTGGAGATCGATGACGAGCACGCAGCGGCTCTCGCAGAGGCGCATCCGTTCTATACCACTTACCCGATCCCGGGCGGCTCCTATAAGGGCGTGGATGAGGATGTTCAGACCGTGGCCATCAAGGCGACTCTGATCTGCTCCCCGAAGCTTTCTGAGGAAACTGTTTATAATCTTACCAAGGCCCTGTTCGACAACCAGAGCGAGATCGCAGCAGCTCACGCCAAGGGCGAGGAACTGAGCCTTGAATACGCCGTCAGCGGTATCTCCGTTCCGTTCCATCCGGGCGCTGAGAAATACTTTAAAGAAGTCGGCGCGATCAAGTAGTTTTGCTGGAAGATAAGAAAAAAAGAACATTTACAATGGCTGCAATAACGGTTGTGTTTATTGCAGCCATTGCGCTCACTGCCCTTTTTTTTGCGGGGGCTTCCGGAAAAGATACGCTGGTCTTACGGGATGGGGATACAAAAGAGGAATATGCACGGTTCCCCGTTTCAGAGGGGGACGAATTTTCCGTCACGTTCATCCATTCCGTCAACCAGTACCCGCTGACGGACGTATATGAGATCCGGGACCACAGGATCTATGTGGTGCGGACCATCTACAATAATTTCGGAGCCGGAGTCCAGACAGAGATCGAAGAGGGGCAGAAGCTGGAATATGGGGAAAACGGAGAAATGATCGTTTCTGGCTTTGACCGGGAAATGCCATGGCTTTCTTACATCGTGGGGACGGTTTCCGACCATGTCCTTACGATCCATGGAGAAGCGGTCAGCTTAAGGGAGCTCTGCGGAAAAAACAGCAAGGTGGAGTTCTCCTGTGAGCCCGGAATGTAGAAAGGAGGGGGAAGGGATGTCAGAAAAAGAGAAAATGAACGTGAACACGGCTCCAGCCGTGGATACTTCCACAGGAACGGCGGAAGACGTGGAAGCCATCATGAAAAAATATGACAGGGAATCCAATACCCGTATCTGGGAGGGTGTTCCCAAGAAGGTCGTCCGCTATCTGCTGGCGGCGTTTGCCCTGCTAATGGTGTATATGAACCTGTTTGCCAACTGGGATGAACGGGTGCGCCGCTCCCTGTTTGTGGGGATCGTCATAATCCTCTCATTCCTGGTGTATCCGGCAAAAAAGGGCAGCACGAAGAAAAATCATATTCCCATTTATGATATCGTGCTGATGGTCCTGGGGGCCGGTGCCTATTTCTATTTTGTCATCAACTTTAAGACCATCATCGGCCACGCCACCCGGATCAGCCAGCTAGAGGTCATCGTAGGCATCATCGGCATCCTGGTGCTGGCGGAGACCTGCCGGAGGGTGGTAGGCATTCCGATCCTGTGTGTGGCGACGGTCTTTATCGGCTACGCGTTTTACAGCGGCCTGGGAGCCGGAAGAGCCTTCCCCCAGGTATTAAAATCCATCGTTTACAACCTGTTTTATACCACCAGCGGCGTCATCGGAACTCCCATCGGCGTCTGCTCCACGTATATCGCGCTGTTTATCCTGTTCGGCGCATTCCTGGAGGCCACCGGGATCTCGGAGTTCTTTATCCAGTTGGCCAACTCCCTGGCGGGCGCTTCCACCGGAGGTCCGGCCAAGGTGGCCGTCATCTCCTCGGCCCTCTGCGGAATGGTATCCGGAAGTTCTGTGGGGAATACAGTTACCACCGGCTCCGTGACGATCCCGCTGATGAAAAAGACGGGCTACAAGGGCGAATTTGCCGGAGCTGTTGAGGCAGCGGCCTCCACCGGCGGACAGATCATGCCGCCGATCATGGGTGCAGCCGCCTTCCTGATGGCGGAGATGGTGGGCGTCCAGTACAGTGAGATCGCCATGCGGGCCATCTTCCCGGCGCTTTTATATTTCACTGGTATCTTTATTACGGTACACCTGGAAGCCAAACGGCTGGGCTTAAAGGGCATCGCCAAAGAGGACCTGCCCAAATTCGTTCCTCTGTTCATCCGTCAGGGATACCTGCTGATCCCGCTGGTGACGCTGGTGGCCATGGTCATGATGGGCTACACCATGTCCCGTTCAGCCGTGATCGCCACACTGTTGGCGATCCTGGTGAGCATCCCCAATAAAAGTACCCGTATGAATCCCACGCGGTTTGTGAACGCTCTGGAAACGGGCGGAAAGAATACTCTTTCCGTGGCCGTGGCCTGCGGCATCGCCGGGATCATCGCCGGTGTGGTTACCATGACCGGTCTGGGACAGATCCTGATCTCTGCCATCGTCAGTGTGGCCGGTGACCGTGTGATCATCGCCCTGTTCCTTACGATGCTGACGTGTATCGTCCTGGGTATGGGCGTTCCCACCACTGCCAACTACATCATCATGGCCACCACCTGTGCCCCTATTCTGGTAAACGGTATGGGGATCAATAAGATCGCGGCCAATATGTTTGTATTCTATTTCGGCATTGTGGCGGATATTACGCCTCCGGTGGCCCTGGCAGCCTATGCAGGCTCTGCCATTGCCAAATCCAATCCCATGAAGACGGCTTTAAACGCTTCCCGTCTTGCAATCGCGGCCTTCATCGTGCCGTATATCTTCGCCTTTAACCCGGCGATGCTGTTCATTGACGCAGACGTGGTCCAGGTGGTGATCATCATCGTCACCTCCCTGGTGGGCCTGACCGGCGTGGCCGGAGGCCTGGAGGGCTATATGGTGACCAATATGAATCCCATCCAGAGGATCCTGGCCGTGGTCGGCGGTCTGTGCCTGATCATTCCAGGCACGGTCACAGACCTGGCGGGGATCGCCATTGTAGGAGCCTCTGTGGTCTGGCAGCTTGCAGATAAAAAGAAGCGGGCTGCGGCGTAGGAGATAAACAGCGGAAGAGGATCCAACAGAAGATAAAAAAATAGGGAGCCCGCACCAGCCGGTGTGCGGGCTTCCTTCTTGCACAAATAAAAGGAATTTGTATGCGGATTATTTCTCTTCCTTATAATTGCTCAGATCATAAGGCGTGGAGAGGATCACAATGGCGGCCACAGTGATGATGATCCCCAGGATCATGAGGACGCCGGATCCATTATGTAAAAATTTCATGACTGCTCCAATGGGGATCAGCGCGTTTCCGATGAACAGAAGGATCAGGAAATATACGCGTCCCAGAAGCTTTCCGTGTTTGGAATCTAAAAATTTCTGAATGTTCATTATGCTGGCCACACTCCCATCTTACTCATGATAAAGGTGATAAATACAATGTTCAGGACCGAAATGCAGGCAAGGATGCCGGCGTTGAAGAATCTGGACTGGATGACCTTTTTGCCCAGGTATCTGGGATCATTGCCCAGGAGATACCAGGAGTTGCCGGAGATCCAGTTAAATAAGGACTGCATGGCGGCGATGAATACGACCACCATCACAGGCTTTCCAAAGAATGCGCCTAAGAAGCCGATCTGGGGAGCCAGGACGATGAACGGATGGTACCAGGCCTTGGTGTCCTTCTTTACATTTGTAGACTGATAGAAGGAGGTGGCGCAGGTAACGCTTAATCCGATCATGGAAGAGCACACAAGGGCGATGATACCGATGTAGAAGCCCAGCTGGATCCAGATGGACGGAATTACGGAAACCAGGGCATTGCAGAGCGCTGTGGAGTCGGTGGGGATCCCTTCCTGTCCGGCAAAAGCCTCGGCAAAGGCGATGGAAACGAAAGAAAGCACCAGAGTCACCGGGATCAGTCCGCCGAACACGGCGTCAAAGCGGCCCAGAGTCTCATGGTTTTCAGAATATCCGCGGGATTCCATACCGTTGTTGAACAGTACCCAGTCCATGACGCCGATGGTGGCGGTCAGGGAGGCGATGAGCATGACGATGCCGTCGATTCCGCTGGGCAGTGTCGGGATCAGAAGTCCTTTGATCATGGCCTTAAAGTCCACGCCGGTGACACAGAGAACAGCGCCGAATACCACCAGCATGATGCCAATGAGGATCTTCATGGCGTTTTCTACGATCTTAACGCCCTTGGGGTTATCGCCGGAGCCGTACATTAAGGAAAGAGGTACGGAGATGGCAACCAGTAAGATCCAGCTGATGTTCTTGGGAACATTGATGTTCACCACCGAGAACAGGGCGGTAACAGCGTCTGCGCCCAGGGCGTACTGGCCGAAGTTATAAACGATCGATGCGACGAAGCAGGCCACGAGTCCGGTGGCAAAGCTTCCGAAAAATTTTCCATGGAATTTATCCTGGGCTTTGATGACAGAGATCTCCGATGCGGTCACGAACCGGGTGGCCAGGGCCAGCATAAAGAGGCCCAGGGCGAAGGAGTACAGCGGGATCCAGAGCATATCGTAGCCGTAGGCGGCGCCCAGGGTCACGGAGCTGGCAAAGGAGCCGGCGCCCAGGGTAAAGGCAGCGTTCATAAAGCCCGGTCCAGAAAGCTTGCAGTAGCCAAAGAATTTCTGAAGGGGCGGCTTTTTATTTAATTCCTGCAAAAACGCCTTTTCTTTCAGGGCGTTTTCTGAGTAACGTGGATTCACTTCCGTTCCGTTCATGTTTACATCCTCCTGATTATTTGGTCTGGTCTTCCAGACAGGTCACGATCATTTCGCACGGAGCGCAGGGACCGTCGGTGAAGAGCGCAGGGCGCTTAAAGTCGATCTTTCCGAAAAAGGCCTCGTTGAGGGCAATGTCGATCTCCTCGCAGTAGAGCTTTCCGGCGTTTTCAAGCCCGATCTCACGAAAAGCCGTGGAAAACGGACAGACGCGGTTGATCTCTCTCAGTGTATTCCCCTCCACGAAAGAGTCGCAGTCCCACGCCTCATTGGCCGGATAATCGGAATATTCCTCCACCGTGTGGAAGGTGACTTCCTTTCCGTCCTTTTTGATGTTTTCGATGATCTTCTGGGCCCTCATGTTGGCGAAGCGGCGTACCGCGCGCTTTACGACGGCTTCTCCCTTTTCCTGTCCCATTTCCTGGAGCACCTCATCGGCCATGACCGCAAACAGCTTTGCCATGGTCTCCGTGACCTTTCCCACGGGATCCTCTGGGTTGTACATCCTTTCCCCCTCCTTTTCATGTTTATGAAAATTTTATGGATTACAGAAAAAGTTTAGCATTTTAAAAGCCAGAAGTGGGCATAAATGATGCAAAAGGCAGGAAAAATGTAGTAAAAATCCGTCAGACTGCACAAGAGGACGGGGCCACGCCGAACAGGACAAAGGAAACCTCAAAGCGGCCGTCCTGTGCCTTGAGGTTTAAGGTCCCGCCGTAACCCGCCACAGCCTCCCGGACGTTGGGGAGCCCCAGGCCATGGCCCTCAGAATCCGGCTTGGTGGTGGCAAAGCCGGAGCGGATGGAGGCATCCGGATCCATGGAATTACAGATGCCGCAGACCAGCATCCCCTTTTTATACAGGAGCTTTACCAGGATCCTTTTTTCAGAGTCCCCGCTCTGGTTTAAACAGGCTTCGATGGCATTTTCCAGGATATTGCCGAAAATGATGCCGCAGTCCACCATGTCGATCTTCATGTTTTTTACCACCATGATCTCGGTGTCCACCTGGATCCCGCTGGCGGCTGCCTGGTCCAGCTTGGAGGTAAGGACCGCGTCCAGAAATGGATTGCCGGTGCTGACAAGCTGACGGGAGCGGGTATGGAGCTCCAGCTGGTCCCGGATCCTGGAGGTGTAGTCCAGGGCCTCGGCCGTTTTCCCGGAGGCCAGGAGGGTCTGGACCATCTGCCAGTGGTTCTTCATATCATGACGCAGCTTCCGGTACTGGCTTTCCCGCCCCTCGATGGCCTTATAGTGGCGGACCTGCTCATTGAGCTGCTGCTCCAGATTTTTCCGCTCCAGGCTCTGACGGTAGATCCGGGCGGTCTCCGGCACCAGCAGGACCAGGTTATAAAGGATCAGCAGAACAGCTCCGGTGACCAGGCTGCGGATGGCGACTACGGGCTGGAAATTGTAAAACAGCAGATAGATGAAAAAGGTAAAAAAGCTGATGACGATCCCGATGTAGACCGTGTGCATCTTCCTGTTTTCCGATACCTCAGCGCTGAGATAGCAGATGCAGACCATAAGGGTGCAGATGAACAGGAACCAGAGGGACTGCTCCAGCCGGTAAAAGGGGACGTAGCCGGCCATGATCACCGCCACAGAGAGGATCAGGACCGCAAAGTGGAACAGACAGAGAAAGGTAAAGATCCCCGGATAGGTTTTGGGAAATTCCAGGGAGATGTACCGGTATAAAAGCACCGGGATGATGAAGATGGCAACACATTTGACGGTGTCGATGGCGTAGCCGCTGAGCACGGAGCTGGCCAGGGAGGATTCACAGAGGATCCAGACGGCAAAGCCTAAAAAGCAGAAGCCGATGGCGGAAACGCAAGTCTGTATTCTGTATACATAACGGAATACGGAGCCCGCCAGAAGGATCACCAGGGCAACAAAAAATAAGACTCCGGAGGTGATGAGATGGAGGGGGCCGGACATGGCCAGGTTATTGAACAGGGCGTTCCGGGAGCCAAAGCAGATCCGTGGGGTCTTGTGGATCTCATATTCGGCAGCAGGAGCCGGGGCGTCCCCTAAAAAAGCAGGCTCAAACTGGACCTCCAGGCGGGACAGGGAGAGAGCGCCGGACGGGTCCAGGGGGATCAGAAACCAGGTATCGGGACTGATCTCAAGAACCTCACAGTCCTCCGGGACCGGGATCTCCCGGCCGTCCGCCAGGACTCGGGACGGCTTCTGGCCGCTGACTGCCAGGAAGGGCCGTTCCACCCGGTCGCCGGGAAGGGCGCAGGAAAACGACAGGACTCCCTTCCGGGCCTCCCGATGGTCAAAATGGACGATGCTTCCAGAGCTGGTGAGCTCCAGAAACGTATGGTAGGAATCCGTCGGCCGCTCGGTCCGGACAGAGAGCAGGAACAGCCAGACGATGTACAAAAACAGCAGCCAGAAGGCATGATAGATACGGTTTGCCACAGCTCCTCCTCTCTGCTCAGACCATGGAAAGGCCATTGAGCAGGTAATTCTGATAGTGTTCCCGGGAATCGGCGTACTTCTGGCCGATGGGGATCACAGTCCGGTCGATGCAGACAAATTCTTTTCCGCTGAGATAATCCACATTTTCAAAGTTGACGATATAGGAGCGGTGGACCCGGTGAAAGGATTCCGGCGGGAGCTGCTGCTCCAGGTCAGAGATATTTCCATAAAATTCAATGGGCGGCCCGGCCTTCACATGGATCTCGATGATCCGGTTCTTTACCTCGAAAAAAATAATGTCCGTCAGGAGGACAGAGCCAATGGTCTTTCCAAATTTATATGTAAATTTTTCCTTCCGCCCCTTTTCAGCCAGGGAAACAGCCTTTAAAAAGACCTTTTCGATCTTCTCCGTCCGCATGTCCTGCTTTAACAGGTAGTGGAGGGGCATCACGTCCAGGGCCTCGAAAACATGCTCCTTGCTGACCGTGAGAAAGATGATCTGGGCGGTGGGATTTATGGCGCGGAGTTTGGCGGCAGTTTCAATGCCGTTGAGCTTTTTCATCAGGATGTCCAGAAAAAAGATGTCAGTGGTCCGGTTTTTATCGTCTGGATCGAAGAGCAGCTCCTCGCCGGAGGAGCAGCAGGATACGGAGGCGGCGATGCTGTGCTTTTGGCAGAGCTCCTGGATCAGACCACAGAGCTCGTCCCGCATGGCGTCGCTGTCGTCGCAGATGCAGATATGGATCATAGGATGGTTTCCCCCTTTTCCTTTTTGATACTGATTATATCATTCTATGATGTTTGGGTCAAAAGGCTTTTTGGCCTTTTGACCCTGGCATCATTACACAGGAGAACGGGGAAGATCATCAGAACACCAGATTCACCAGTATACAGAGGAGGACGCCGATCCCGGTGGGCAGAAGGATGGATACGGCGGTCCACTTTAAGCTTCCCGTCTCCTTCTTTATGGTGAGGCAGGTGGTGGAGCAGGGCCAGTGGAACAGGGAGAAAACAGCCATGCAGACGGTGGTCTTAACGGTCCACCCGTTGGCGGACAGCAGGCTTAAAATGGCCGTTTTATCGTCCATGGGGGCCAGGACGCCGCTCTGTAAATAGGCCATGAGGATAATGGGCAGGACGATCTCATTGGCGGGAAAGCCCAGGATAAAGGCCATGAGGATGATGCCGTCCAGTCCCATAAGGGTCCCAAGAGGATCCAGAAAGCCTGCAATGTGCATAAGGAGGCTTTCTCCGCCCACGGTCAGATTGGCCAGAAGCCAGATCACCAGACCGGCCGGGGCGGCCACAGCCACGGCCCGGCCCAGGACGAACAGGGTCCGGTCAAAGATGGAGCGGACGATGACCTTTCCCGGCTGGGGGCGGCGGTAGGGCGGAAGCTCCAGGGTAAAGGACGAGGGAACGCCCTTTAAAAGAGTCCTGGATAACAGGAATGAGGCCCCAAGGGTGGCCAGGATGGCTGCCAGGATAAAAAGCGTCAGCACCAGGGCGGTCAGCAGGGAGGAGAGCACCGGGTTTTCCATCGGAAGCCCTGCCCAGACGCCGCCTCCGGCTCCCAGAAGGGCGATCATGGTCAGCAGCAGGGGGAACCGGCCGTTGCAGGGCATGAGGCTGTTGGTGAGGATGGCGATGAGCCGTTCCCTGGGGGAGTCGATGATCCTGCATCCCACCACCCCGGCGGCGTTGCAGCCCAGGCCCATGGCCATGGTCAGGCACTGCTTTCCGCAGGCGCTGCATTTGTGGAAGGCGCCGTCCATATTAAAGGCCGCCCGGGGCAGATACCCCAGATCCTCCAGCAGAGTGAACAGAGGAAAAAAGATGGCCATGGGAGGCAGCATGACGGACACGATCCAGGCCACCACTCGGTATACGCCGAAAACAGCCATGTCGATGAACCACTGGGGGAGGCCTATGGAAAGGGCGGTCTCAGCCAGCCGCGGCTCCAGGGAGAAAAACAGGTCCCACAGCATGGAGGACGGGTAATTGGCCCCGGTGATGGTGAGCCAGAAGATCCCCAGAAGCAGCAGTACCATGACCGCCGTACCGGTGAAGGGGCCGGTGAGGATCCGGTCCAGACGCTCTTCCCTTTTTCTGTAATGTTCCTTTGTATAGGTGACCGCCTGGGCCGCCAGGTCTTTGGGGGAGAAGGCGGAGGGGAGCCTCCGGTACGGAGAGCCCAGGGAGCAGGAGGCGCAGGCACAGGGGCATGAGGCGGCCAGGGAGGCCAGCAGCTTCTTTAAGGTTAACAGGCCTTTGGCCGTCCGGCCGCAGCAGGGAGTCACAGGGATCCCCAGGGAACGCTCCAGGGCCTTAAAATCGATCCGGATCCCCTTTTTTTCAGCCTCATCGCAGAGATTGACGCAGAGGACCGCCTGGGGCATGGGACCAGCCTCCTCTCTGTGCTCCAGCAGCCCTGCGGCCTGGGACAGCAGATACAGCCCCCGCTCCAGGCAGGTGGCGTCGCAGACCACAAGCAGAAAGTCGTAGTCCTCGTTTAAAATAAAATCCTTTGTCAGCTCCTCCTCAGCGGAACGGGTATCAAAGGAGTAGATGCCGGGAAGGTCCACGGCGGAAAAATCCTGGCCGCCATAGGAAAACTGTCCCACGGCGCAGGAGACGGTGACTCCGGCCCAGTTGCCGGTGTGCTGGCGGAGCCGGGTCAGACCGTTGAAAATGGTGCTTTTTCCCACGTTTGGGTTGCCCATTAGGGCCACGCGCCGCGTCATGAGAGGGCCTCCACCAGGATCATGCGGCTGTCCTCCTCCCGGAGGGCGATGACGGCCCCGCGGACCAGATAGGCGGCAATGTTCCCTTTCCGTTTCCGGAGCACGCAGGTGACGGCCTCCTCCGGCTCAAAGCCCAGGTCAGAAAGCCGCCCGGCCATTAACGGCGGATTGGCCAGCGCCAGGATCTTTGCGGATCCGCCTGTATTTATACTGCTCAATGGTAGTACCATGAAATCACTCACTCGCACGTTGCTTATGAGTGAGATATGAAAAAGCGGGCGGCTTTGTGCCTGTACAGGGCGGGGGAGCCGGGGAACACCGGAACCAGTGCAGGGGACCGGGGATCAGAGGATCACGGGAACCGGCGCGTCAAGCTTCATGGAGCGGTCTGTGACGGCGCAGTCATAGGCCCAGATATGGACGCCGTTTTCCTTCGCCTTTTTTAGTGCATCGGCAAATTCCGGGTGGCGTTCCCGGTGGGGAGAAAAAGCATGAACGCCCTTCATCTGGATCACAAAAAGAGCGGCCGCTCCGTATCCATCCTTTACGGCCTGCGCAAGGCCCTCCAGGTGACGGATCCCCCGCTCCGTGGGCGCGTCCGGGAACATGGCCGTACCGTCCATATCCAGGGTCACGCCCTTTACCTCCATGAACCAGGGAGAGCCGCCGCAGGAAAAGGCCAGATCGAACCGGGAGTCCCCATAGCGGACCTCCCGCTTTACATGGTCCGGCCTGGGACAGAAGGGAAGCCCCTCTCCGGCGGTGAGCCATTCCCACGCCGTCTGGTTGGGGGCCTGGGAGTCAATATTGACCCACTGCGGCCCCTGGGCGGTCTCTTTTTTTACGGCGATCAGCGAGTATTCTGTTTTCCTTCCCTGGGCCATGGCGTCTGGATGGAACTGCACCGCCGCCGGGACGCCTGGGATCAGGAGCTCTCCCAGTCTTCCTGTATTTTTTACATGGCAGACCGCCTCGTTTCCGTTCAGAAGGACCCGGGCCAGGAACCGGTTGGGACGGGAAAGGAAAACGGCCTGCATTACATTTTCATAGATCATAGGAAAATACCTCCGTCCCTGGATTATAGCATAAATGGAGCAGATTTAATATTAATAAAGGAAACTGTGAAATCAATCTTTTCAAACCTGGAGAAATAAGGTATAATCTCCTTGAGTATACAGCGCCGGCTTATGATGCGGCCTGAAACAATATGACGCAAATGGAGGTCCAAGATTATGTTAGTAACAGCGAAAGAAATGCTTGCAAAGGCAAGAGACGGAAAATATGCAGTAGGCCATTTCAACATCAACAACCTGGAGTGGACAAAGGCGATCCTTCAGACAGCGGAAGAATTAAGATCTCCGGTGATCCTTGGGGTTTCCGAGGGCGCTGGAAAGTATATGGGCGGATATAAGACTGTTGTGGGAATGGTCAATGGTATGCTGGAGGAATTAAACATCACAGTTCCCGTTGCCCTTCACCTGGACCATGGCAGCTATGAGGGCTGCTTAAAGTGCATCGAAGCCGGATTTTCTTCCATTATGTTCGACGGCTCCCACTATCCCATCGAGGAGAACGTGGAGAAGACCAAGGAGCTGATCCGCATCTGCCGTGAAAAGGGCATGTCCCTGGAGGCTGAGGTCGGCGCCATCGGCGGTGAGGAAGACGGTGTAGTTGGTATGGGCGAGTGCGCAGATCCCAACGAATGTAAGATGATCGCAGACCTGGGTGTTGATATGCTGGCTGCGGGAATCGGAAATATCCATGGAAAATACCCGGCCAACTGGCAGGGCTTAAGCTTCGAGACCCTTGCGGCAGTGAAGGAGAAGGTGGGCGATATGCCTCTGGTGCTTCACGGCGGTACAGGGATCCCGGAGGATATGATCAAGAAGGCCATTTCCCTGGGCGTTGCAAAGATCAATGTAAATACCGAGTGCCAGCTGGCATTTGCCGATGCTACGAGAAAGTACATCGAAGCAGGAAAGGATCTGGAAGGAAAGGGCTTTGACCCGAGAAAGCTTCTGGCTCCCGGCGCAGCGGCCATCAAAGAGACTGTGAAGACCAAAATGGAGCTGTTCGGTTCCATTGGCAAGGCAGAATAAAAGACGCGTGCGGCAATCAAACGTTCTCCCCTTTCCGGGAGAACGTTTTTGCAAATCTGGCTGGGCCAGTATACATGAGGAGGAAAAATCTATGAGCGAGGCCATCCATGTGGCAGAAATTTTTGGAGAAAATGTATTTGACGACGCGGTAATGAGAGAGCGTCTGCCCAAAAGCGTCTATAAGAAGCTGAAGCAGACCATTGAGGACGGAAGCGAGCTGGACCCGTCCATCGCAGACGTGGTAGCCCATGCCATGAAGGACTGGGCGGTGGACAATGGAGCGACCCATTATACCCACTGGTTCCAGCCCCTGACCGGCGTTACGGCGGAAAAACACGATTCCTTTATCACCAGTCCCGACGCAGCCGGAAGAGTCCTGATGGATCTTTCGGGGAAAGAGCTGATCAAGGGAGAGGCCGACGGCTCCTCCTTCCCCTCCGGCGGCCTCCGCGCCACCTTTGAGGCCAGGGGCTATACTACCTGGGACTGTACCTCCCCGGCGTTCTTAAAAAAGGACGCCCTGGGCGTGACCCTTTGCATCCCCACAGCCTTCTGCTCCTACGGGGGAGAGGCCCTGGATAAGAAAACGCCGCTCTTACGCTCCATGGAGGCCATCGATAAGCAGGCGGTCCGCATTTTCCATCTGTTCGGCAACACTGCCGTGAAGCGGGTGATCCCGTCGGTGGGACCGGAGCAGGAATATTTCCTGGTGGACCGGGAAAAATATTTACAGAGAAAAGACCTGATCTATACGGGCCGCACCCTGTTCGGAGCCATGCCGCCCAAGGGCCAGGAGATGGACGACCATTACTACGGCGTGATCCGGGAGCGGGTGGGCGCCTTTATGAAGGAGCTTAACGAGGAGCTCTGGAAGCTGGGGGTGGCGGCCAAGACCCAGCATAACGAGGTGGCCCCGGCCCAGCATGAGCTGGCGGCCATCTACACTAAGGCCAACCTGGCGGTGGACCACAACCAGATCGTCATGGAGACCATGAAAAAGGTAGCCAGCCGCCGCGGCCTTGCCTGCCTGCTCCATGAAAAGCCGTTCCAGGGCGTCAACGGCTCCGGAAAGCACAACAACTGGTCCCTGACCTCCGACACCGGCATCAATATGCTGGAGCCGGGAGTGACGCCCCATGAGAACATCCAGTTCCTTTTGGTGCTGGCCTGCATCATGAAGGCTGTGGACGTCCATGCAGACCTGCTCCGTCAGTCGGCAGCCGTTCCCGGAAACGATTACCGTCTGGGAGCCCAGGAGGCGCCGCCGGCCATTATCTCTATCTTTGTGGGCGAGCAGATCGAGGACGTGATCGACCAGCTCTGCAGCACCGGCTCCGCCACCCACTCCAAGATGGGCGGTACCTTAAGGACCGGCGTGACCACACTTCCGGATTTTGATAAGGATGCCACAGACCGGAACCGGACCTCGCCCTTCGCATTTACCAACAATAAATTTGAATTCCGTATGGTGGGCTCATCCGACTCCATTTCCTCCGCCAATGTGGTGTTGAATACCATTGTGGCAGAGGCCTTTAAGGAAGCGGCGGATATCCTGGAGGCCTCCGATGACTTCCCCACAGCGGTCCATGACCTGATCAAAAAGCTGCTTTCCGAGCACAGACGGATCATCTTCAACGGCAACGGCTACACCGAGGAGTGGGTACAGGAGGCAGAACGGAGAGGTCTTCCCAACTTAAAGTGCATGGTGGACTCCATCCCGTCCCTGGTGACAGAAAAGGCCGTGAAGCTGTTCGGAGACTTCGGCGTGTACACAAGATCCGAGCTGTACGCCCGGGCAGAGATCGAGTACGAGACTTATGCCAAGAGCGTTCTGGTGGAAGCCCGGACCATGTCAGACATGGCTGGAAAGCAGATCATTCCGGCGGTGATCCGGTATTCGGGAGATCTGGCCAGGTCCCTCAATGAAGTAAGGACCGCCTGCCCGGAGGCTGACATGAGTGTGCAGACGGAGCTGGTGCTGGAGGTCTCCAGCCTGCTGGCTGCCATGAAAAACGCCATGGAGGAGATCCGGAAGGATCTGGAGAAGGCAGGGACCATGTCTAATATGAAGGAGCGGGCCCACTTCTGCTACGATGAGATGGTACCGGCCATGAACCGGCTCAGAGAGCCTGCGGACCGCCTGGAGATGATCGTGGACAAGGAATACTGGCCCTTCCCCAGCTACGGCGATATGATCTTTGAAGTATAAATTTTACGCCATAAGGCGCAGGACCGGACGGTCCGGCGGAGACGATCTGCCGGGGCGGCCGGTCTTTTCCTTGCCCCGCGCCGGAAGCCTGGGAGATTTCCCTCTGCATACCGTTGCGGAAAATGGCGGAGAATGGTATACTATACCTGGTTTTTTCTCTAAAAACAAGGAAAACAGGAAAGGAAAATGCGGCGCAGGCCGCAGCAGAGTAAGAGATATGTCAAATAAAGTATCTGGAAAGAGGCAGAAAGGGGCGGACAGCCCCGAACTGCGGGAAAAGGACGCCAGGAGCATGGCCGGGATCATGGGCGTGTTCGCCGTGGCGGTGCTGGGTATCTTTCCCCTGGCATACGATAACTATTATTACAACATTCTGGAGACCAAGTACCATTTTTACTGTGTCGCCTCCATTGCGGCTATGGCGCTGATGCTCTTTTACGGGATCTTCAGCGGCCGGATCGCGGGATTTTTCAGAGGGGACAGCAGTGAAAAGGGAGGAAGCGGATTTTTTAAGCGGATCCTTGGAGGGATGAATTTTGTGGACTGGGCCATGCTGGCGTTCTGGGGAGCCAATGTCATTTCCTGGATCCTCTGCGTGGACTGGCGCTGGGATGCCTTCTGGGGGACCTTCGGCCGGTATAACGGCGTATTTCTGATCACCCTCTATACGGTGGTCTACTTCCTGGTGACCCGTTTTTTCCGGTTCCGTCAGTGGTATCTGGATCTGTTCCTGGTGACGGGAATGCTGGTCTGCGGCTTCGGCATCACCGACTATTTCCAGATGGATCTGCTCCACTTTAAGGAAGAACTTTCGGATGACCAACTTCGAATTTTTGTTTCCACCTTCGGAAACATTAATACGTACACCGTTTATGTGGGCGCGGTGCTGGCGGTGTCCATGACCTTATTCACCCTGGATAAGGACTGGAGGAAGAGAATCTGGTATTTTGCCGCCATGATGGTGTCCAGCGTGGCCATCATCATGGGAACCAGCGACAACGCCTATCTGACCCTGGGAGCGCTTCTGGGCTTCCTGCCCCTTTATCTGTTCCGCACCTGGAGCGGCATCCGGAGATATCTCATGGCGGCGGCAGGGTTCTTCACGGCGGCCTGGATCGTGGAATGGGCCAATGTGAAATACGCGGACAAGGTCCTGGGCATCGACAGCCTGTTTACCATGTTCGTCCAGTACGAGCATTTTAAGGAGATCGTCCTGGCCCTGTGGATCGCAGCGGCGGTACTGACGGCGCTGACCATCCGGAGAAAGGGAGAAAAGGACCGGATCGGCAAATGGCCTTGCTTTGTCTGGCTTGGCTTTCTGGCCTTCATTGCGGCTGGAGTCATCTATGTGCTTTACGATGCCAATGCGGCGGGGAATGCGGAAAAGTACGCGGCCATCAGCAAATATGTGGTGTTCAATGACGCCTGGGGGACCAATCGCGGCTATGCCTGGATCCGGTCCATGGAGGTTTTCAGGGAGTTTTTCACCACCAAGGACAAGATCTTCGGCTACGGTCCGGAGACCTTCCGGGTGCTCATGGAAAATTATTATCTGGGAGAGCTGGGCAATGTGATCTTTGACAACGCCCATAACGAATACCTCCACTATCTGATCACCATCGGCCTGTTCGGCATGCTGTCCTATATGGCATGGCTGGGCACCTCCATTTTCTGGATGGCAAGGAATCTCAAGGACCGGCCGGAGGTGGCGGCCTGCCTGTTTGCCCTGGCGGCTTATGCGGTCCAGGCCACGGTGAACTTAAACCTTCCGGTGGCTATGCCTGTGACGGTGCAGCTTCTGGCCATGGGCGTCAGCAGACAGTTAAAGAAAAAGGAAAATGAATCCATATAGAACGGAGAGTGTGCATATGCAGGCAGTGATCATGGCCGGAGGAAAGGGAACGCGCCTGGCGGCCCTTACGAAAGACGAGATACCGAAGCCCATGGTGGAGGTGGCGGGAAAACCGCTGTTATTATGGCAGGTGGAGAGGCTGAAGGCCCACGGGATCACCGATATCCTCATGGTCATCGGTCATCTGGGCGAAAAGATCCAGGAATATTTTGGAGATGGGGAGCGTTTTGGGGTACGGATCCGGTATTTTGTGGAGGAAACGCCCCTGGGCACCGCCGGTTCCTTCTATTATTTAAAGGATATGGTGGAGGAGACCTTCTTCATGATGTCCGGGGACCTGTTTTTTGACATTGATTTCGGACGGATGCTGGCCTTTCATGAGAAGAAAAAGGCAGCGGCCACGCTGTTCGTCCATCCCAACGGCCATCCCTATGACTCGGATCTCCTGGTGTTAGATGAGGACGACCGGGTGCGGAAATTCGACTCCAAGCACAATACCAGGGACTACTGGTATGAAAATTGTGTGAATGCTGGAATTTTCGTGTTTAACAGAAAAATCTGTGACCGGGTTCCGGAGCCGGTGAAGCGGAACCTGGAAAATGATGTGATCCAGGGCATGATCCAGGATGGAGAGCCGGTGTATGGCTACCGCTCGCCGGAGTACGTGAAGGATGTGGGGACCGTGGACCGGATCCAGCAGACCTTAAAGGATATTGAACGGGGCTTTATTGCGGAGAAATCCCTCAGCAGAAAGCAGAAATGCATCTTCCTGGACCGGGACGGTACCATTAACCAGTACCGGGGCCTGGTATATAAGGAGGAGGACTTTGAGCTGGAGCCCTGCGCGGTCCAGGCGGTGAAACGGATCAACCAGTCGGGCCGCCTGGGGATCGTCATCACCAACCAGCCGGTGGTGGCCCGGGGCCTCTGCGGGATCGAGGATGTGGAAAATATCCACCGGAAGCTGTCCTCCCTTCTGGGGAAGGAGGGCGTGTTCCTGGACGATATCCTGTTCTGCCCCCATCACCCGGACAAGGGATACCCGGAGGAGAATCCGGCTTACAAGATCCCCTGTGAGTGCCGGAAGCCAAAGACCGGCCTGATCGGGCAGGCGGCAGAAAAATATAACATTGACCTTTCCGCCTCCTGGATGGTGGGAGACACCACCATGGATATCCAGACAGGGATCAACGCCGGAATGCGCACCGCCCTGGTGCTGACCGGAGAGGCAGGAAAGGATAAAAAATACGATGTAACGCCGGATCTTGTCTGCAAGGACCTTTTGGAGGCCGTGGAGAAGATCCTGGAGATGGATTAGGAGGGATCTCATGATCATTACACAAACGCCGTTCCGCATGTCCTTTTTTGGCGGCGGGACCGATTTCCCGGGATTTTATAAGGAGCATGGCGGAGCCGTGATCTCCACCACCTTTGATAAATACTGCTATGTGAACGTGCGCCATCTGCCGCGGTTCTTCGATTATTCCACAGAGCTGTCCTACTCGAGGATCGAGCGGGTGACCGACGTGGAGGCCATCGAGCATCCGGCCATCCGGGAGGCCATGAAATATCTGGACATGCAGGAGATCCGCCTGACCTATGAGGCAGACCTGCCAGCCCGGTCCGGCCTGGGCACCAGCAGCTCCTTTGCTGTGGGCATGCTGAACGCGTTTTACGCCTTAAAGGGCAAATACGCCGATAAGCGGAAGCTGGCCGACGACGCCATCTATCTGGAGCGGGTGCTCTGCAAGGAAAGCGGCGGCGTCCAGGACCAGATCGCCGCGTCCTTCGGCGGCCTGAACCGGATCAACTTTAACGCCGACGGCTATGAGGTGAATCCAGTGATCATCTCCCCGGACCGGAAGGCCCAGTTGAACCGGAATCTGATGCTGTTTTTCACCGGCTTTTCCCGGTTCTCCTCAGATATCCAGAAGACCACCCAGAAGGACATGGCCGATAAGGAACGGCAGCTTCTGGAAATGCTGTCCCTGGTGGACGAGGCAGAGAAGGTGCTGACCACAAAGACGGATCTTAATGAATTTGGCCGGCTTCTGGACTATACCTGGAAGTTAAAGCGCGGGATCTCCAGCGGGATCTCCACAGACTCCATCGACGGCCTTTATGCCAAGGGGATCGAGGCCGGGGCTCTTGGCGGAAAGCTCCTGGGCGCCGGAGGCGGCGGCTTCCTGCTGTTTTACGTGGAGGAGGATAAGAGAGAGGCTGTGGCAAAGGCCATGGAGGACCTTTTATACGTACCGTTCCAGTTTGAGAACAGCGGGACCAGAGTGATCCATTATACGGCGGAGATGTACGAGAAGAGATAGGAGCAGCCGGGGCGCTGCGGGACAGGAGGCTTTTAGGCCTGCGTTCTGCGGCGGCCCGGTTTTTTGCGGAATGGAGCTGGCTGACGAGTCCGGAAGAATAAAAAGCAGAGAGATAGACATACTGATTATAGGTTTTATTTGTTCAATCTGCGGATTTTGTGCAGATCACATTGACAGAACATGGATATGAGGGGTATTATGGTGGTAAATAAAACGACAGGGGTAATCGGTATGTTATTGGAATTCAGGTGCTCCAATCATAAATCCATTAAAAATGAAATTACATTTTCCATGCTCGCCGGAAGCGATGATACTCATGAGAAATCTTTAAAGCTCCATAATGGGATGCGGATCCTTAGGACGGCGGTGATCTACGGCCCTAATGGCTCCGGAAAGAGCAATTTTATTGACGCGCTGAATTTCTGTGCACTTATGGTGGATAAGAGCATGCGCTTTCAGCCAGGGGAAAAGGTACCGCAATCGGAACATAAGACCAGCGAAGAGGGAGACGCCAGCAGCTATGCGATTCAGTTTTTAAAAGAAGGGATCCGCTATGCATATGGATTTACTGTTCAGGACCAGGAGATCGCGGAGGAATATCTGTACTACTTCCCAAAGGGCCGCCAGGTGAAGATCTTTGAGCGCAGCGGTCAGGCCGTTACGCCGGGAGACCGGTATAAGAGCTCCTTTCAGCAAAGCCTCAACGTCCTAAAGGAAAACCGCCTGTTTCTGGCCTGCGGGGCAAACTTTTCCAACGTAAAAGAAGTGGAGGCTGCCTTTTTGTTTTTTACCAGAGATCTGGTGATCTATGATTCAAAGAAGAATAACTGGATGGATTATTCGCTGAATCTGATGAGGCGAGATCCAGACATCAAGAAAATTTTTCTGATCCTGATGCGGCTTTTGGGGAACCAGATCAGGGATGTAAGGATCCCGGAGAACCAGACAAAACGGATCGAAGCCCAGGTGGTCTACGATCAGTTTGAAACGGATCTGATGACAGAGGAGTCGGATGGCGTGAAAAAGCTGTTTGAAATTTTATGTCCATTGATCGATATCTTAAGCAAGGGCCGGGTTTTGATCTGTGACGAGCTGGAAACCTGCCTTCATGAAGCCTTGATCTACCAGATCGCAGAATTGTTCCAGAGAACGTCAGACAGATTTTCGGCCCAGCTGATCTTCTCTACCCATGATACCAGTCTCCTGGACTCGAACCTGTTCCGGAGGGATCAGATCTGGTTCACAGAGCTGAACGAAGAGAGGGCCACAAACCTGTACTCTCTGATGGAGATACGGAATGTGAGAAAAACAGAAAACCTGAAAAACGGGTATATCCTTGGAAAATATGGGGCGATTCCCATGAGAAATAAGAACTTCTGGGAAGAGTTTGAAAAACAGATCGAAAAATAGCAGGGGGAAGCTTTGATGGCAGGACGGAATCTGGAACTGAGACCTCGCGAGGAGGGTACAAGAGATAAGGCGAAGATACCGGTGGTCCGGTTTCCTCTGGATAAGATCACGGAGCATTTTCAGGAAAACATAAGCGCAGTCCGGGGGCAGTTTGCCGTGGCGGAGGAGCTGGTCCAGGGCGGGAGGACAGAAGAGGGAGAAAATATCTGGCGTTCCCAGATCGTTTTCCTGGAAAGCGCCCTGGACTTCTTTATGCATGAGCTGACGAAATATGGCCTGTGTGAAATACACGCGGGAAGTTGGAACAGTACTGTGAAATATGAAAACATCATGGTACATATGGGAGTGGTTGAGGCGGCCATGAGGGACAGGGACAGTGACGCATGGTTCCTGGATTTTATCAATGATACATACGGAACTGTCACTATGGCATCCTGGGATACGGTAAAGGACCAGATCAGTCTTCTGGGGATGGATGTTATGCAGATCGCCAAAGACGCTTTCTGGGAGCAGGGCTCTTCGGAAAAGCCCAGAGATAAGATGAAGCGCCGGTTAAACAGCCTGTTTCAGCGCCGCAATATGATCGCCCATCAGTCAGACCGCCGCCATGCGGATGCGCAAAAGGAGCCCATTTCCCGGGAGACTGTTGAGGATTTTATTGCAGATGTGGAGAAGATCGTGGCGGCGGTGGTGAAGGAAGCGGAGAGGAAGCAGGAGGCATAGGAATGGCGTAAAATGCGGAAGATCCGGATTCTGTAAGACGGTGCAGCACAGCTTTCGGGCAGACAGACAAATTCTGGTATTTATGTCATAATCGCAGATGCTTTGCAGAAATTGGAACGCACAGCCAGAGAAAGATGTGATATACTAGGGCCTGGTATCGAAAAGAAGGGTTGAAAAAGCTGTACTGCGATGCTATAATGATATGAGCTAAAACCGGACAAAAGCTTGAGAGTTTGAAGGCTGCGGGCTTTTGGAAGGGGTTATACTGGTCGCACATAACGTGCCTGAATGAATCTGGGACGCCGAAGGGCGGATCGCGGAGTGGCGGAGCCTACCCTAAAAGGAGAATCATCATGTGGTATGTATTGCAGACAATGACTGGAAGAGAAGAGGAGCTGGTCCATTATATTGAAGAGATCGTTCCCAAAGAACTGTACACAGATTGTTTTGTGGCATATTACGAAAGGGTATGGAGAAAGCAGCAGGAAAGCGTCGTCCATGTGGAGCGGCTGTTTCCGGGATATGTGTTCATTGTTTCGGATACGCCGAAGGAGCTGTACCTGTGTCTGAAGAAGGTTCCTGCCATGTCCAAGATGATCGCCGATGGAAATTTTGACTTTCTTTCCATTGAAGAGGAAGAAGAAGCGTTTTTCGCGAATATGCTGAAAAACCAGCATATTGTCCGGCTTTCCTATGTGGAGCTGGATGGAAAGGGGCGGATTTTCCGCGTATGCGGACCTTTGAAAGAATATGCAGATTCCATCGTAAAGGCCCAATATAAGAAGCGTTATGTGATCATCCGGCTGAAGATGATGGGGAGCTATAAGACCGTGGCCCTGGGGGTTATCTTAAAGGAAGATATCCAACAGGAGATCCGTTATGGAAAGGTTGAGACCCCGTTGGAGATGCCGGAGTTTTACCATGCCGCACAGCCGGAGAAAGACCACGGTTATGCCGCAGGCGACCATGTCAGCGTGATTTCCGGATCCTTTGAAAATATGTCGGGAGTGATCTGGAAAGTCAAAAAAGATACGGTAGAGATCGGAGTACATCTCTTTGGACAGGATATGTCCATGGAGGTGCCGGTCAATGATATACGCAAAAACTTCCCATAAGGACGATTATGGGAAGTAA
>NZ_JAXXBR010000050.1:0-24651 GCF_037242085.1 Alitiscatomonas sp.
ATGCAGAGGCTGACCCAGGGGTTTGGCCAGTGCATCCTGGGAAAATATATCCTGGGCCGTCTGGGCCAGAAGGTGGATATCGGATATGGGATCGGAAATGATATCATGGCGGCCAGAAGCCATGCGGCGGAGGCTCTGGAGGAAGCGAGGAAAACTGGGAAAAGCTGGCTTATAGATGAATCGGGGACCGATATGGTGCCCCTGTCACAGGAGGAGGCTCCGGCAGGGGCGGGAGAGGTTTATCAGAAGCTGGCTGGCAGGACCGGACTGTCAGCGATGACGCTCCAGCGTATTTCGGCAGCTATGGATCTTCTTGGAAGAAAAGAGCTGACGACACAGGAACTGGCGGGGGCGCTCCAGGTGACAGTGGCCAACGCCAATCGGTTTATGAACCAGCTCCAGGCCGCGGGAGCTGCCGTGGTGGTAGGGGAAAAGAAGGCCCCGGTCCGGGGACGTCCCACAAGAATATATGAAATATTATTTTAGATAAGGAAAAAGCGCTGCCGGATGCCAGCGCTTTTGCAGTATGTTTATATATTATGAACAAAAAATAAATATTAAAATATATAATAATTAATATTGAATTAATTTATTAAATATGATACTCTGGACAAAAGATATACAAAACAATGGTCAGAAAAAAGATCCAGGTAGGAAGGCTATGCAATCAGAAAAAACAGGCGCGGAAGGCACAGCACTGAAAATGTGGGAAATTACCGGTTATGGGCTGGGCGGCTTTGCCAGCACGCTTCCCAACCAGTTCAAGACGCAGTTTGGAATGAGCTTTATGACTGATGTGGCGGGGGTCCCCATTGGGATCGTGGGTATTTTATCCATGGCCATGTCGGTCTGGGACGCTGTTAATGATCCGGTCATCGGGCATATCGCGGATAATACCCGGACAAAGCGGTGGGGGCGATATCGGCCCCATATGCTTATGGGGGCTGTGGGTCTGGCCGCGACCCTGGTGCTCCAGTTTGTGGCGCCTCCGTTTTCTGGAAACGGGAGGATCGTCTATTATGGTGTTGTTATGGCCCTGTTTTCTGTATTCTTTACCCAGTTTACAGTGCCGTGGCAGGCGTTAAACAGCGTCATGTCCGGCAATCCCCATCAGAGGAACCAGCTCCTGGTGGCCCGCCAGCTGGTGGGGGCTGTGGCAACGTCCATGGTGGGACTTCTTGCCGCTCCCCTGGTCACCAGTTTCCGGGATCCATCTGCAGGCTGGATCGCCGCTGCCGGGATCATTGCAGCCATGGTACTGCTGTCTGCCGGCTGCTCCATTGCCGCCGCCGGGGCCAGGGACCGGTGTGGTGCTGAAAAGGAAGATGGAGAAAGAGAAAGCCTTCTGAAAAACCTAAAAAAGATGGCACGGAACCGGGCGGTAGTCTTTGCGGGTCTCATGCTGGGAGCTGTAAATTTTGCCATCTCCATTAATGCGGGCATCAGCATGTATTATCTCCGTTGTGTGGTTGGAAATGTAAAGATCCTGGCGGTCACCTCGGGAATCCAGATCCTGGTCAGCCTTCTTCTGGTGCCTTTTTTACCGCGGCTTCTGAAAAAGTTCGGAAAGCTCTCCATTTTGAGGGCAGCGGTGCTGCTCCAGGCGTTGGGAGCGCTGGTGCTTCTGGTGCTCAGGGAGAATGCGTCGATTCCCCAGGTGGTCTTTATCAGCCTGCTGACGACTACGGGACTGACCTTTGCGAACATCTGCTGCTTTGCCCTGTTGCCGGACTGCACAGATTATACCCGGCTCCATTTTGGTTCTGCCCAGGCGGGACTGATCAACGCCACCAGCACCTTTATGCGAAAACTCTGCGGCTCTTTTTCAACTCTGCTCATTGGGGGCCTGATGGGATTTGTGGGCTATGATGTGGCCAGGCCGGTGGCTCAGTCCTGGATCCGGATGATCCTTGGGATCAAGATCTCTGTTCCGCTGCTGATCCTGGCGGCAGTTATGATTTTTTCCTTCCTGTATCCCATTACAGCTGAATATGAAAAGGAAATGCGCCAGGAGCTGAAAAAAAGAACCCGAGGGTTGGAATAAGAATGTAAACTTTAAAAATAAAAATGTTGACAATCGGAGAAAGTTCGTGTAATGTTATCCTAGAAAGAGAAAAAGGTTTACAATTAAAACCTGTAACAGAAAGGATAACGTATTATATGGAAAAGACGGAAGACTTCGGAAAAATGGGGCTGACCACAGCCCAGATGACGGTGGCAGCCCTTATGACAGCCGTTATGTGCATTTTAGGTCCCATGGCCCTGCCGCTGCCAGTGAGTCCGGTACCCATCAGTCTGACTAACCTGGTACTGTATTTTATGATCTATATCCTGGGAACGAAGCTGTCTCTTATAAGTCTGGGGATATATCTGCTTCTGGGCGCTGTGGGCCTTCCTGTGTTCTCCGGCTTTGCAGGAGGCCTTGGGAAGCTGGCAGGCCCCACAGGCGGTTATCTTCTGGGCTTTGTGTTCATGACGATGATCTCTGGCTTTGCTGTGGAGCGGTTTCCTGGGAGGCCTGTGATCTGCGGAGCTGGCATGATCCTGGGGACTGCCGTATGCTATCTGTTTGGGACCGTCTGGCTGGCGGGGCAGATGTCCCTGTCCTTTCCTGCGGCTCTGGGGATAGGGGTGATCCCTTATCTTCCTGGGGATGCGGTAAAGATCATCCTGGCTGTGGTCCTCGGACCGGGGATCCGAAGGGCTGTAAGCCGCCCTGTAATGGGCTGGCGGAAGACACATTTTTAGGACATGCCCTTCTGGGGGTTGCTGCGGATGAACCGTGGATCCTGGAGTATCCAGGATCGCTGGCTGTCTGCAGCAGCCCTTTTATGTTTTTCTTTCCTTGACACAGCCCCTATTTTCGATTATTATAACGCTGTTACCCTTTTAACGATTGAGCATACGAGGAGGGAGTACCATGAAAAAAATACATGAAGCGCTTACAGAGATCCTTCCGCGGATCATAGAGCTGAGCGAAGATATCTACTGCCACCCGGAGCTGGGATTTAAAGAATTCCGCAGCCGGGAGAAGGTGACAGAGGCCTTAAGCCAGGCAGGGATCCCTTATAAAGATGTGGCCTATACAGGACTTACGGCCACGTTGGATTCTGGAAGACCAGGCCCCGGGATCGGGCTCATCGCGGAGTTTGACGCGGTTCCTACCCTGGGCCATCCTTATGCCAATAAGGACGATTACGCGGCCCACACCTGCGGCCACTATGCCCAGACCGGCGTGATGCTGAGCCTGTTTTTAGCCATTAAGGAGTCTGGCATGCTGGAGGACCTTTGCGGAAAGGTCACTCTGCTCTTTACGCCGGGCGAAGAGTTCTGCGACATGGATTACAGAAGATCCCTGATCGCCGACGGAAAGCTGAAATATCCGTCCGGAAAGCAGGAAATGATCTATGAGGGCGTTTTTGACGATATCGATATCATGCTGTCCTGCCACGCCATGGGGCTGGATATGGAAAAATATCACGCAGAGATCGGAGCCAGCTTAAACGGCTTTATCCAGAAGCGGGCCATCTTTAAAGGAAAGGCAGCCCACGCGGGAGCCAACCCCGAGGGCGGCGTCAACGCTTTAAACGCCGCAAACCTGGCTATGACAGCCATCAACTTCCAGAGAGAGACCTTCCGGGCTGAGGACGCCATCCGCGTTCATTTCGTGATGCAGGAGGGCGGACAGACCGTTAATACGATCCCGTCCCGGACCCAGATGGAGATGTATGTGCGGGCAAAGACCGTAGACGCCATCTTTGAGACCGAGGAAAAGGTAAACCGTTCCTTAAAGGCCGGGGCCATGGCCATCGGCTGCGACCTGGAGATCCAGGATACGCCGGGATATTTCCCGCTCCATCAGGACGAAAATCTGACGGAGCTTTTGAAGAAGCATATCCGCAATTATATGGATGATTCCATGATCGCCCAGGGCACCCACGGATTCGCTTCCGGCGATATGGGCGATATCTCCATGATGTGGCCCACGGTGGAGATCGGAACCGCAGGCTTCTCCGGGACCATCCACGGAAAGGACTTTAAGACCGCAGATCCGGTCCAGGCTTTTGAGATCCCGGCCCGGTATTTTGCCGACGCCATTGAGGAGCTGCTGTCTGACGGAGGCGCAGCCGCCTGGAAGATCAAGGAGGCCTTCCGCCCCATAATGAGCAAAACAGACTATCTGGAAAAACTGGATAGTTTGAATAAATCAACCAATTTCATTTACAGCAAAGGAGAATGACGTATTATGAAAAAGAAATTTTTATGCGGCGCTGCCGTAATGGCTATGACCGCCAGCATGCTGTTCGGATGCGCAGGAGACAGCGCTGAGGAGACCACCGCAGCCGGAAAGGAAACTTCCGCAGAGGCAGGAGCTGAAAAGGAGACAGAGGCAAAAGAGGATGCAGAAAAGAAAGAGACAGAGGCTGCTTCTGGCGAGAAGGTTAAGGTGACCCTTCTTGTGACTGGTTCCTTCGGCGATAAGGCCTTCAACGATTCCGCCCAGGCCGGAATGAAGAAGATCGAGAGCGAAATGGGAGATCAGGTCGAGGTCGAGATGATCGAGATGGGAAGCGATAAGACAAAATTCGAGGGCTCCATGCTGGACGCTGCCGAGTCTGACGCCGACATCATCATCACCGGTCTCTGGGATATGAAGGAGATCACCGAGCAGGTGGCCCAGGAGTTCCCGGAGAAGAAGTTCATCATCTTTGATACAGACGTGGACTACACTCTTGGAGATCTGAGCAACGTATACTCCATGAGCTACAAGCAGAACGAGGGCGCATTCTTAGCCGGCGTTCTGGCAGCCAGCGTGACCTCTTCCGATATGGAGTTCGCCAATGAGGACGCCGTGATCGGCTTCGTAGGCGCAAAGGATACGGCAGCCGTTATCAACGACTCTGCTGTGGGCTACATCGAGGGCGCCCAGTTCGTAAATCCGGACATCAAGGTTCTGGTTTCCTACGTTGGTTCCTATGTGGACTCTGCAACTGCAAAAGAGCTGGCGCTGACCCAGTACTCCTCTGGCGCTGACTGCGTATTCGTAGCAGCAGGCCCGGCTTCCGTAGGTGTTATCGAGGCTGGCGCTGAGAGCCAGAAGTATGTGATCGGCGTGGACTCTGACCAGGCTCTGGCATATGAAGGAAAAGATGAAGCCAACTACATCATCTCCTCTGCCATCAAGGGCGTAGGCGACAGCCTTTTCAGTTCCATCGAGAGAGCCCAGGCCGGAGAGCTTCCTTACGGCGAGCATGAGACCCTTGGACTTGCAGAAGGCGCTGTGGGCCTTGCTGACAACGAGATCTACAACACCGTAGTACCGGAGGACGTAAGGACTGCTGTGGACGGTGCAAAGGAGAAGCTCCTGGCTGGCGAGGTGACTGTGGACACCGCATACGGCATGGACGAAGAGACATTAAAGGGAATCATTAACGG
This sequence comes from Alitiscatomonas sp., assembly GCF_037242085.1. Taxonomy (NCBI): domain Bacteria; kingdom Bacillati; phylum Bacillota; class Clostridia; order Lachnospirales; family Lachnospiraceae; genus Alitiscatomonas; species Alitiscatomonas sp. Next base: position 5,437 of record NZ_JAXXBR010000050.1, read on the forward strand.
CGCCCAGTAATCTTTTGGGAAGACAGGCGTTTTGGAAGGCGTTGAAAGGGAGATCTCCATTTCAGCGCCTTTTGCGCAAAAGCTCGGAACCGTTACGGAGGAAAATCATATGGAGCAGGGGAATATCCTGGAAGCCCGGAATATCACAAAGGTATACCCGGGAGGAGTTGTGGCCAACCACAACGTCAATCTTAGTGTAAAAAAAGGCGAGATCCATGCGCTGGTGGGGGAAAACGGCGCGGGGAAATCTACGCTGATGAAAATGTTATTCGGCATGCTGGCGCCCACCGAGGGACAGATCTTTGTGGATGGAAAGGAAGTCCACTTCACCTCCTCCGGCGATGCCATTGCCGCCGGCCTGGGAATGGTGCACCAGCACTTCATGCAGGTCCCGTCTATGACTGTGGCAGAGAATCTGATCCTGGGAGCTGAGACCGGATCACCCTTTAAGGTGGACCGGAAGAAAGCGGTGGAGATCACAAGAGAGCTGTCAGAGCGGTATAACCTGAAGGTGGAAGCAGAGGAAAAGGTAGAGGATATTTCCCTGGCCATGCGCCAGAAGCTGGAGATCCTGAAGGCCCTTTACAGAGGAGCCCATATCCTGATCCTGGACGAGCCCACGGCGGTCCTTACGCCCCAGGAGACAGAGGAGCTGTTCGAGCAGCTGCTGCTCTTAAAAGAAAGCGGACATACCATTATTTTTATTTCTCATAAACTGAACGAGGTAAAGGCTCTCTGCAACCGCATGACCATCCTGCGGGACGGAAAGACCATGGGCACCTATGAGATCTCCGATCTGGATGAGCATGAGATCTCCCGGCTGATGGTGGGCCGTGAGGTGAGTCTGGATATCGAAAAAGCGGAGGCGGATTTTGGAAAGACCGTTTTCTCTGTAAAGGATCTGGTGTATGCCGACCAGTTCGGAAAGACACGCCTGGACCATGTTTCCTTTTCTATTAAAGAGGGGCAGATCCTGGGGATCGCAGGCATCGACGGAAACGGCCAGTCGGAGCTGGTGGAGGCCATTGTGGGCACCTTAAAGCTCCAGGGCGGCCAGGTACGATTAAATGGAGAGGACCTGACGGGGGCTTCCGTGCTGAAACGCCAGGAGGCCGGCATTTCCCATGTGTCCGAAGACCGGATGCGGTACGGCTCCGCTCCGAAGCTGAGCCTGGAGGACAACGCCATCTCCAAGGTGTACTATACCGGCCAGTTAAAATCCAGGGGACTCATCGACAGCAAAAAGGTAAACGGCTTCGCAAACCGGATCCTAAAGGAGTTCCTGGTAAAATACGATAACTCGAAGCAGTCCGTGTCCGAGCTTTCCGGCGGAAACGTCCAGAAGCTGATCGTGGGACGGGAGTTTGACTATGATCCAGATCTTCTTATCATGAACCAGCCCACCCGGGGCATTGACGTGGGTGCCATCGAGTTCATCCGGAAGAAGATCGTGGACATGCGGGCCAGAAAAAAGGCTATTTTACTTGTATCCGCCGACCTGAGCGAGATCCTCTCCTTAAGCGATACGATCCTGGTGATGCATGAGGGCCGGATCGTGGGCCATATCAGTGATGTAAAGAATACGTCGGAAAATGACCTGGGACTTTACATGCTGGGAGTAAAGGAAGATTCAAAAGAGCAGATCGGAGGTGCGTACTGTGAGTAAGAAATTTACAGCTGTAAGACTCCTTTGTGCCTTTGGCATTGCCTTCGTTCTGACGGTGGCCATCATCTTCGGAGTCAGTGAGGAGCCGGTGACGGCTATCTATAACCTGTTCCTGGGGCCGCTGCAGTCCAAGCGTCATTTCTTTGACGTTTTTGCCAGCAGCGTACCGCTGATCTTTACGGGTCTGGCTCTGGGACTGGTGTTTAAATCCGGAAACTTTTCCATGATCGCAGACGCCTGCCTTTACACAGGCGCTGTGGTGACCGCAGCCCTGGCCATTAAGACGGCTCTTCCTGCGGGACTTCATCCGGCAGTGATCATGCTTCTGGCCGCTGTGGTGGGCGGCATTATTGGAAGCATCCCGGCTCTCTTAAAGGTGTATTTCCACACCAACGAGCTGGTGACCTCCCTGATGTTCAACTATGTGTTCTTCTATCTGGGGATCTATACGGTCACCAAATTCCTGGCAGACCGGGCGGCCGGAACCTTTGCGTCCTTAAAGTACCAGCCCACAGCCTCCCTGGGAAGCCTCATCAGCGGAACGAAATTCCACGCCGGATATCTGATCGCCATTGCTGTGGTGATCCTGTTATACCTTTTGGTATACAAGACAAAATTCGGATATGAGATCCGTATTTCCGGAAGCAATCCGGAATTTGCCAAATATTCCGGAATCAATACGAGCCGGGTCATCATCCTGACCCAGGTGATCGCCGGTGCCGTTGCCGGTCTTGGCGGCTCTGTGGAGCAGATGGCCATGTACCAGAGGTTTAACTGGCAGGATTCTCCGTCCTACGCCTGGGACGGCGTGATCATCGCCATCCTTTCCGGAAATAACCCGAAGAATGTGCCCCTGGCGGCGTTCTTCCTGGCCTATATCCGTGTGGGAGCAGACCTCATGTCCAGGCGGTCTGACGTTCAGAACGAGCTGGTATCCATTATCCAGGCAGTTCTGATCCTGTTTGTAACGGCAGAGCGGTTCATGGCTGGCTGGAAGCAGCGCCAGGAAGCGAAGAAAGCACTGGGAGGGGAGGCATAAATATGATCTTACAGGATATCATCAATACACTGAGTCTTCCGGAGTTTTATTTTGCCGTTTTCAGAAGCGCCACTCCGGTGCTCCTTACGACTCTGGGGGCAATGATCGCCTCCCGGTCCGGAACCAACAACATTGCCCTGGAGGGTACCATGCTGATCTCCGCCTTTGTGGGCGTTGTGGTCAGCGCCTTTACCCAGAGCGCATGGATCGGCTTTTTCGGAGCCGTGCTGGCAGGTTTTCTCATCAGCAACATACTGGCGTATTTTATTTTAAAGCTGAATTCCAATTCTGTTATCTCCGGTATCGCCTTAAATACCTTTGCATCCGGAGGAACGATCTTTGCCCTGTATCTTCTGACAGGGGAAAAGGGGGCTTCCACGTCTCTGGCGTCCTTAAAGCTCCCCAGCATCGACATCCCGGTGATCCAGGACATCCCGGTCATCGGAGCCATCCTTTCCGGCCATCATGTGCTGACGTATGCGGCTCTGATCCTGGTGGCTGTGATCTGGTACATGTTTAAATACACAGAGCTGGGCATGCACATCCGGGCTGTGGGCGAGTCTCCGGATGCCGCCGAGTCTGTGGGCATCCACGTAAAGCGGGTCAAGTATACTGCCTTAAGCCTCAGCGGGATCCTGACCGGCATGGCCGGAGCCTTCCTTTCCATGGGCTATGTGGGCCTGTTCTCTGCCGGAATGACCGCAGGCCGCGGCTATATCGCCCTGGCCACCCAGGCCATTGCCGCCGGAAACGCCGTGATCGGCATGCTGGCCTCCCTGCTCTTTGGCTTCTGCCAGAGCCTGGCCAACTACTTACAGTCTTCTGGTATTCCGCTGCAGTTCATCCAGATGATGCCGTATCTGATCATCATCATCGCATACACCGTTTACTGCGCCATGGTGGAGCGCAATAAGAAAAAGAAGCAGATGAAGGCAGCGGCTGGAAAATAGGAACGAAAGGAGAAACTACCCAATGAGCGAAAAGAAACTGATCGAGCTCCATCTGCATCTGGACGGCTCTCTGCGTCCGGAGACCGTATGGGAGTTATCGAAGGAGCAGGGGATCGCCATTCCGGCTTCCTCTCCCGAGGACGTAAAGTTTAAAATGGAGGTCCCCGAGGACTGCAAGACCCTGGAGGAGTACCTGGAGCGGTTCGCGCTGCCTCTGATGGTGCTTCAGAGAGCCGACGCCATCGAGCGTGTGACCTTTGAGCTGGTGGAGGATCTGGCAAAAGAGGGCGTGACCTACGCAGAGATCCGCTTTGCCCCGCAGCTTTCCGTAAGCGGCGGCCTCACCCAGGACCAGGTGGTGGAGGCGGCCATCCGCGGCGCAGAGCGGGGAATGAAGGAATATCCTCGGATCCGTGTGGGGCTGATCCTCTGCTGTATGAGAGGGGATACGAACCAGGAGCTCAACATGCAGACTGTGGAGACGGCGAAAAAATACCTGGGCAGCGTGGTCTGCGCCGTGGATATCGCCGGGGCTGAGGGCCTGTTCCCCACAGAAATGTTTGCGCCGGTATTTGCAAAGGTGCGAGAATACGGTCTTCCCATGACCATCCATGCGGGTGAGGCAGCGGGACCGGACAGCATGCGTACCGCCCTTTCCTATGGCACAAAGCGCATCGGCCACGGTGTGGCGGCCATTGAGGATCCGGAGCTTGTGAAGTGTCTGGTGGAGGAGGGCATTACCCTGGAGGTCAGCGTTACCAGCAACTACCATACAAAGGTGGTGGACCGTCTGGAGGACCACCCCATCCGCCGTCTTTTTGATGCAGGCGTGCGGGTGACTGTCAACTCCGACAACATGACCTGCTCCAGGACCAATGTAAATAAGGAGCTGGATCTGATGCGGACCGTGTTCGGGTTCACAGAGGAAGAGATCGAAAAAATGGAAGAATACGCCTGGGAAGCCAGATTCTTAAAGGATTAACGCTCCCATACAAAAAGCCGGGAAACGCCGTTCAGACGGGCCCCGGCTTTTGTCATAGGAAATTTTCTTTTAAATTGTCATGAAAGATGATATACTGGAGCTGTGAAAACTGAGTCAGGCAGATGTGCTTAAAAAGCATCTGCAAATTTTATCATACGGATCATACGAGGAGAAACTTCATGAGAAAAATGATTTCCTGGAATGTCAACGGCCTCCGGGCATGCGTGGGCAAGGGATTTTTAGAATATGTAAAGGAATCGGATGCGGACATTTTCTGTATCCAGGAAAGCAAGCTCCAGGAGGGACAGATCGAGCTGGACCTTCCAGGCTACCGCCAGTATTGGAATTATGCAGAGAAAAAGGGATACTCCGGCACGGCCATGTTCACAAAGGAGGAGCCGGTCTCCGTTTCCTACGGCCTGGGGATCCCGGAGCACGATAAGGAGGGGCGCGTCATCACCGCAGAATTTGACGATTACTATGTGGTCACCTGCTACACGCCCAACTCCCAGGACGGCTTAAAGCGTCTGGATTACCGGATGGAGTGGGAGGACGCGTTCCTTTCTTATCTGAAAAAGCTGGAGGAGAAAAAGCCGGTGGTCTTCTGCGGGGACTTAAACGTCGCCCATAAGGAGATCGACCTGAAGAATCCGAAGACCAACCGGAAAAATGCGGGGTTTACGGATGAGGAAAGAGAAAAATTCACAAGACTTCTGGATGCGGGCTTTATTGATACCTGGAGATACTTTAACCCGGATCTGGAGGGCGTTTACTCCTGGTGGTCCTACCGGTTTTCTGCCCGCCAGAAGAACGCCGGGTGGCGCATCGACTATTTCTGCGTATCGGACAGCCTGAAGGACCGGCTGGTGAGCGCGGCCATCCACACGGACGTTCTGGGAAGCGACCACTGTCCGGTGGAAGTGGTGATCGGGGACTAAAGGAAAGGGTATACGAATCATGAATCTTGTAACGGCAGAGCATCTGACCAAATCATATACAGAACGGCTGATCCTCAATGACACGGATTTTTCCATCAACGAAGGGGATAAGATCGGCCTGATCGGCGTCAACGGCACCGGAAAATCCACGCTTTTAAAGCTGGCGGCAGGCCTGGAGGAGCCGGATACGGGGACCGTTGTCCGCGGGAGGAACCTGGATATCCGCTATCTTCCCCAGAATCCGGTGTTTGAGGAGGGAGAAACGGTCCTGGAAAGCGTCCTCAGGGAAAACCGGAGCCGGTATCATGACCAGATCTGGGACCTGGAAAGCCAGGCAAAGGCCATGTTGAACCGGCTGGGGATCCCGGAACATGACCAGCAGATCGGACAGTTATCCGGCGGCCAGAAAAAGCGTGCGGCCCTGGCGTCAGTCCTTTTATCGCCCACGGACCTGCTGATCCTGGACGAGCCCACCAACCACCTGGACAGCGCCATGGCAGACTGGCTGGAGGAGTATTTAAAGCGGTTTAAGGGCGCGCTGCTTATGATCACCCATGACCGGTATTTTCTGGACAGCGTCACCAACCGCATCGTGGAGCTGGATAACGGGAAGCTGTACAGCTACCAGGCCAATTATGAGGGATTCCTGGAGCTGAAGGCCGAGCGTATGGATATGGAACAGGCGTCGGAGCGGAAACGCCAGTCCATCCTCCGGGTGGAGCTGGAGTGGATGAAGCGGGGAGCCCGGGCCAGATCTACCAAGCAGAAGGGGCGGATCCAGAGGTATGAGGCGCTCCGGGATGCCAAAGGGCCGGAAAAGGAGCAGGCTGTGGAAATGGAATCCATTTCCAGCCGCCTGGGAAGGACGACCGTGGAGCTGTCGGGGATCTGCAAGGCCTACGGGGACAAGGTGCTCATAAAGGACTATACGTATTTTTTCCTGAAAAATGACAGGATCGGATATATCGGCCCCAACGGCAGCGGGAAGTCCACGCTGATGAAGATCATCGCCGGATGGGAAAAGCCGGATTCCGGTACGGTGGAGATCGGACAGACGGTGAAGATCGGATATTTTTCCCAGGAAAATGAGGACATGGATACCAGCCTTAAGGTCATCGACTATATCCGGAACGTGGCGGAGTACGTCCAGACAAAGGACGGGAGCATCAGCGCCTCCCAGATGCTGGAGCGGTTTTTATTCCCGCCGTCGGTGCAGTATACGGTGATCCAGAAGCTGTCCGGCGGTGAGCGGCGGCGGCTGTATCTGTTAAAGATCCTCATGAGCGCGCCCAATGTGCTGATCCTGGACGAGCCTACCAACGACCTGGACATTAAAACGCTGATGATCCTGGAGGATTACCTGGACAGCTTCCAGGGCATCGTCATCACCGTATCCCATGACCGGTATTTCCTGGACCGGGTGGTGCGGCGGATCTTTGCTTTTGAGGGAGACGGCGTTCTCCGCCAGTATGAAGGCGGGTTTACGGATTATGCAGCCCGTAAGGCTGCGGAGGCTGAAGCGGAAGAGGAGAGCCGGGCGGACGTGAAGCCTGCGGCTCCTCCAAAGGAAAAGGGGCAGAGGATCCGCGGGCCGCAGAAGCTGAAATTTACCTATAAAGAGCAGAAAGATTACGAGACCATCGAGGCAGATATGGCGGCTCTGGAGGAGAGGATCACAGGGATCGAAGAAGAGATCCAGGCATCGGCCCGGGATTTTGTAAAGCTGAACCAGCTTATGGAGGAAAAGGAAAAGGCAGAGAAAGAGCTGGAAGAAAAGATGGACCGGTGGATGTATCTGGAAGAGCTGGCGGCGAAGATCGCAGAGCAGCAGGGGTAGGCTTACAGACGTAGAATAGAACGGAGGACGGGATATGACGGGACGAAAGAACAGACATGAGCTCCTCTATCCATTGGGAGTAACGCCGACAGAAGAAGGGGCAGAGATCCTCGTACAGGCTGAGGGGAAAAAGGTAAGTCTCCTTTTATTCCGGAGAGGAGAAAAAAAGGCGGCGGAAGTCATCGATTTCCAGGAAAGGGACCGGGTCGGAGACGTCTGGTCCATGACCTTAAAGGGATATGATCTTGAAAATATGGAATACGGCTTCCAGTGCGACGGCCAGTGGATGCCGGATCCCTGTGCCAGGATGGTCACAGGCCGGGAAAAATGGGGGGACCTTTCCCGGGCCGGGAAGCCGGTGAGGGCCAGGCTTCTGACCGGGGAATTTGACTGGGAGGATGATGTGAGGCCGGAGATCCCATATTCTGACAGCATCATCTACCGGCTCCATGTGCGGGGATTCACAAAGCATAGATCCTCCGGTGTGAAAGACCGGGGAACCTTCGGTGGGATCCGGGAAAAGATCCCGTATTTAAAGGAGCTGGGCGTAACGGCAGTGGAGCTTCTTCCAGTGACGGAGTTTGATGAGGTCATGGTCACAGAGCCTGCGGCCGGGCTCCCGGGACAGAAGCCGGAGGCCACGGGGCGGATCAACTACTGGGGATACGGCCCATCGTTCCTTTATGCACTGAAGGCCTCCTATGGCTCCGGGGAGACCGAGCCGGAGAGAGAATTCAAGGAGCTTGTGAAGGCGCTCCACCGGGAAAATATGGAGTGTATCCTGGAGTTCTATTTCACAGGGAAGGAGTCTCCCGGCGATGTGCTCCACGTCCTCCGTTACTGGCTTCAGGAGTACCATGTGGACGGCTTCCGGCTGACGGGCTTTGCCCCCAGGGAGGCCATTGCCGGGGATCCGTTCTTACGGTGCACCAAGCTGTTTGCAGACAGCTGGGAGGAGGCCCTGGAAAGGAGGCCCAAAACAGGCTATCCCATGCCGGGAGACGGGAAGGTGACGCTGCGGGACAAGCACCTGGCGGAATACAACGGCCGGTTTGAGGAGGACATGCGGCGGCTTCTGAAGGGCGACGAGGGGATGTTAAACAGCCTGGCATTCCATTCCAGAAGGAATCCGGCAGAATACGGCGTCATCAATTATATGGCCAATACCAACGGCATGACCATGATGGACATGGTCTCCTATGACCGGAAGCACAACGAGGACAACCATGAGGACAACCGGGACGGCACGGATCACAATTATTCCTGGAACTGCGGCGAGGAGGGCCCCACTAGGAAAAAAAGGATCCGGGACCTGAGAAAGCAGCAGCTCTGCAATGGGTTTCTTCTGCTGTTTTTAAGCCAGGGAACGCCGCTTCTGCTGGCGGGCGACGAATTTGGGAATTCCCAGGAGGGAAATAATAACGCGTACTGCCAGGATAACCGGATCTCCTGGCTGGACTGGAGGCTTCTGGAGACCAACCGTGACATCTTTGAATTTGTGAAGGGGCTCATTGCCTTCCGGAAAAAACATGGTGTATTCCATATGGAGAGGGAGCCCCGGATCATGGATTACAGATCCTGCGGACGCCCGGATGTTTCCTACCACGGCGAATACGTATGGCGGCCGGAGTTTGAGAATTTCCGCCGCCAGTTGGGGATCCTTTACTGGGGGGAATATGGGACGAAGGAGGACGGAAGCCAGGACGATACCATGTATGTACTTTATAACATGCACTGGGAGCCCCATGTATTCGGTCTTCCCCACCTTCCCAAGGGCCAGACCTGGCATGTGCTTTACGATACGTCAAAGGGCCCGGAAAAGGGCGTGTACGGAGAGACTGCGGCGCCGGAGCTGAAGGACCAGTCCCAGATCGCCATGATGCCGCGGAGCATCGTGGTCTTATGCGGACAGCCAGGAAACGGAGTTCCGGAGGAGGAAAGCAGCAGGGAGCTGCCCGCGCCGGCGGCTGGACCTGAGGCAAAGGCATCTGCCGATCCGTCAGCGGTTTAGCCTGAAAAGGCCCGGCGGTTCCGGGGGAGGTCCACCCCCGGAGCCAATGGAGCTGCCGGAAAGAAAAAACGGCCGGGGCACTGAAAAGACGGCGTTGAACAGTTCTCAGCCTGTTTTTCAGCATCCCCGGCCGGATATGGCTTATTCGGGATAGATGAGGCGGTCCTCCTGGATATCCTCCAGCACCTCGTCGCAGAACTTCCGGGCCAGATACCTGGCCATGGGAAGGTTCATATCCAGGTAGTTGCCGCAGTCCCTGGCGGCTGCGCCGGGGATCTCCCCTTCAAAGTCCCGGATATAGGAAAACATTTCCTGAAGGAGAGGAACGATATCTGCGGATTCATAGTCTCCGGCCAGCAGAAGGTAAAAGCCGGTGCGGCAGCCCATGGGGCCGAAATAAAGGACCCGGTCCTTGTAAACCTTGTGGTTCCTCAGAAACGTGGCGCCCAGGTGTTCAATGGTGTGGATCTCCGCAGTATTCATGACCGGCTCATGGTTGGGGCGGGTCATACGGATGTCGAAGGTGGTGATCCGGGCGTCTCCTGCGGTATCCCGTCTGGATACATAGACGCCGGGCAGAAGTTTCAGGTGGTTGACAGTGAAGCTTGCGATCTTGTCCATAGATGGTTCCTTTCCTTTCTGTAAACAGTTCTGCTTCCATTATAACGGCAAAGCGGGAAGGATACAAGCCCTGATCCACTGCAATGAAGAGTGGACAATGGACGGAAAGTGTATTATAATATAAAAGAATTGTTTGAAAATACAGGGGGCTGCTGCGAATGGGCGGGTTTTTATCCTCCTCCTTTGCGGCGGCCCCTGGAGAATGAAAAGGAAATTTAAGGAGACGGAACAATGTTAGACGGAAAGAAAACTTTATTCAGCGGAATGCAGGCAACCGGTAACCTGACTCTCGGGAACTATCTGGGGGCTTTAAAGAACTGGGTGACGATTTCCGATGATTACCAGACCTTTTTCAGTGTCGTGGATATGCATTCTATTACTGTCCGTCAGGACCCGGCAGAGCTTAGAAAGCGCGCAAGAACACTTCTGACTCTTTATATTGCCGCCGGACTTGACCCGGAGAAGAACTGCATTTATTACCAGTCCCATGTATCGGGACATGCGGAGCTGGCCTGGATCTTAAACTGCTTTACCTATATGGGCGAGCTGAACCGGATGACCCAGTTTAAGGACAAGGCTGCCAAGCATGCCGACAATATCAACGCGGGCCTGTTCACGTACCCGGTGCTCATGGCCGCAGATATCCTGCTGTACCAGGCGGACGTGGTGCCGGTGGGTATCGACCAGATGCAGCACTTAGAGCTCACCAGGGACATTGCCATCCGCTTCAATAATATTTACGGAGATGTGTTCACGGTTCCGGAGGCCTATATCGGAAAGGCCGGAGCAAAGATCATGAGCTTACAGGATCCGGCGAAAAAGATGTCCAAGTCCGATGAAAACCCCAATGGCAGCATTTATCTCATGGACGATCCAGATACCATTATCCGCAAGTGCAAGAGAGCTGTGACGGATTCCGAGGGTATCATCCTGTACCGAGACGAGCAGCCGGGCGTTAAGAACCTGATCGACATCTACTGCGCATGTACCGGAAAGACACCGGCAGAGGTAGAGAGGGAATTCGATGGAAAGGGCTACGGTGATTTCAAAATGGCCGTGGGCGAGGCTGTGGTCGGCGTATTAAAGCCGCTCCAGGACCGGTTTGCAGATCTTAGCAAGAACAAAGAATATCTGGATAAGGTGATCAAGGAGAACGCGGAGAAGGCGTCCTATTTCTCCAATAAGACCCTTAGAAAGGTCCAGAAAAAAGTGGGCTTCCCGGAACGCATCCGCTAGGAAACCGGTGAGGAGGGCTTTATGAAGCTTTTGACCTATGCCATAAATAAAAAGGAGCTGACAGGGGTACTGAACAGGGAAGGGACCTTCGTGTATCCCCTTTCTGCGGCGGGAATGGAATACCGGACCATGAAGGAGGTCATACGGGAGATCGGACCGTCGGAACTGGAGCTCCTGGACCATATTTCCGGGCTTCCTCCCTATGAGGTATCCAATGCCGCGCCTCTGGAGGACATAAAGATCATGGCCCCGATCCCGGTGCCGGACCAGGATATCATCTGCCTGGGGATCAACTATCTGGCCCACGCGGAGGAATCCGCCAGGTTTAAAAAGGAAGCATTTTCCAAGCCGGATCAGGCGGTGTATTTTTCCAAGCGGGTCAACCGGGCCACGGATCCCGGCGATGGGATCCCATCCCACAAAGAGCTTACGAGCCATCTGGACTATGAGGCAGAGCTGGCGGTGATCTTGAAAAAGGATGCGAAGGACGTGGCTTTGGAGGATGTGGAGGATTATATTTTCGGTTATACCATTATGAACGACGTCAGCGCCAGGGAGGTGCAGACGGCCCACAGACAGTGGTATTTCGGGAAGAGCCTGGATGGATTTACGCCCCTGGGGCCCTGGATCGTCACCGCCGACAGCGTGGAATTTCCGCCGAAGCTCAGGATCCAGTCCCGTGTCAACGGAGAGCTGCGCCAGGATTCCAACACGGAACAGTTCATTCACGGGATCGCAGAAGTGGTCAGTGAGCTGAGCCGCGGCATGACCCTGAAGGCCGGTACCATCATCGCCACCGGAACGCCAGCAGGCGTGGGAATGGGCTTTGATCCGCCCAGATTCCTCAAACCGGGAGATGTGGTCGAGTGCATGATCGAGGGGATCGGAACATTGAAAAATCCGGTGGTGGAGTAGGGGGAAGAAAATTTCCATGCGCCCAGCGGCATGGCTGCCTTCGCGGATCTTCTGGACAGACAGGAGCTTTGGGATGCTGAAGGGACCGGGCCGCTCCGGAACAGAATCATATAGAAGCAGAGTTTGCCATGAAGGGAACGCACCCGCCGCAGGCGGGGCTTTCTTTTCATGGCTTTTTCAAAATAGTGGGACCGGCTGGTGAATTTAGGTTCGTACTGCCGGTTTCTGGGCTTTTGGAGCAGACTTCTGAGTCTGTGCCGCAGGTTTCTGGGCTTTTGGAGCAGATCTTTGCGCCTGCAACCGCAGGATTGGGCATAGAATGGCCTTTTTCTAGTGTATGCCCAAAAAAATCGGATTTTTTTGGGATTTTCTTTAGAAAATCAAGCCTTATGCCCAACCCCTGGAAATCCGATGGTTAGAATGGGGTAAAGGAGAAGAATGTATATGGAAGATATACGGACTATGCTGGACCGGGTGGCATCCGGGGAGCTTTCTGTGGACCAGGCGGTCCTGGAGCTGAAAAAAGAGCCATTTTCAGAGGCAGGCTTTGATGAGCTGGGGTTTGCCAAGCTAGATACCCACCGGCGGCTGCGCCAGGGGATCGCTGAGGTGATCTACGGAGCGGGAAAAACAGCGGAGCAGATCGCTGGGATCGTGGAGGCGATGAAAAAGCGCGGCCAGGAACTGGTCCTGATCACACGGATGGACCCGGAAAAGGCCCGTCATACGGAAGATCTCCTGAAACAGAAGTTTGAAGATGGAGCCGGCTTCCGGTATTTTGACGGTACCGGGATCGGCATATGCGGGGACTTTCCGGAAAAGGACGGAGTCGGCACGATCGTGGTCGCCACTGGAGGGACCAGCGATATCCCGGTGGCTGAGGAGGCAGCCCTGACAGCCGAGGCCCTGGGAAACCAGGTAGAACGGCTTTATGATGTGGGGGTTGCGGGCCTGCACCGCCTGGTGGCGCATATGGATACGATCATGAGCGCCCGGGTGATCATCGCCATCGCTGGAATGGAGGGAGCTCTGGCCAGCGTCATTGGCGGCCTGGCGGACTGCCCGGTCATTGCAGTTCCCACCAGCATTGGCTACGGCGCCTCATTTCACGGCGTCTCAGCCCTGCTTTCCATGCTGAATTCCTGTGCCAGCGGGGTCAGTGTGGTAAATATAGACAATGGATTCGGGGCCGGATATCTGGCCAGCATGATCAATCATATGAAGGGATAGAGGAGGAAACGAAATGAGAACGATTTACCTGGACTGCGGCATGGGGGCCGCGGGAGATATGCTCATGGCGGCGCTTTTAGAGCTGTGTCCGGAAAAGAAGGAAGAATTTCTTGGAAAAATGAATGGACTGGGTCTGCCTGGCGTGAAGGTGGAAGCGGAACCGGCCGTAAAATGCGGGATCACGGGAACACATATGAATGTGACTGTTTTCGGGGAGGAAGAGGAGAGCGAGGACGTTCATGATCATGGACACGCCCACACCCATTCCCATGAAGCCTGCGAATTCATTGCCACTGACGGGCTTCACAGCCATGCCAACAGCCACGATGGTCATGATCACCACCATGAGGACCAGGCCGCTCATAGCCACGATGGCCATGATCACTCCCACCATCACCATCATCACTCCACCATGGCAGGCATCGCCTCCATCATTGACGGTCTGGATATTCCAGACCCGGTGAAGGAAGACATGAAGGCAGTTTATGCCCTGATCGCCGAGGCCGAGTCCCATGCCCATGGAATGCCGGTGGACCAGATCCATTTCCATGAGGTAGGCACCATGGATGCGGTGGCAGATATTGCGGGCGTATGCCTCCTGTTCCATGAATTGGGAGCGGATCAGATCATCGCCTCTCCGGTCCATGTGGGAAGCGGCCATGTCCATTGTGCCCATGGGATCCTTCCAGTCCCGGCTCCGGCCACGGCCCATATTTTACAGGGGATCCCCGTATACAGCACTCAGGTACAGGGAGAGCTCTGCACGCCCACTGGTGCGGCCCTTTTAAAGCATTTTGTCAAAGAATTCCGGGAAATGCCGGTGATGACCACGTCAAAGATCGGATACGGAATGGGTAAAAAGGATTTTGAGCGGGCCAACTGCGTCCGGGCCTTTCTGGGGGATACCGCTGAGACTGGAGACGAGATCGCAGAGCTGTCCTGCAACCTGGACGACATGACTGCTGAGGCCGTTGGCTTTGCGGAGGAGGCGCTGTTCGAAGCCGGAGCCCTGGAGGTCTATACGGTCCCTGTGGGGATGAAAAAGAGCCGTCCCGGTGTCCTTCTGACTTGTATGTGCAGACGGGAGGACGAAGAAAAGATGGTGGAGCTGCTGTTCCGGCACACCACGACGCTGGGCGTCCGGGAGCATATCAGCCGGAGGTTCACCCTGAAGCGCCGGGAGGAAACTGTGGAAACGGCTTATGGACCCGTGCGGAAAAAGATCTCCCAGGGCCATGGCGTTGCCAGGGCCAAGCTGGAATATGAAGATCTGGCCGCCATTGCGAAAAAAACAGGCCGGCCTCTGGAGGAGATCCGGAAAGAGATAGAGAAATAGAGAAAAAAGGAAAAATAGAAAAATCCGCCGGAAGATGTGATCAGATACATCCTCCAGCGGATTTTTTTACCGCTTATTTCGGCCCGCCGGTCTGGAATTCCTTTAATCCATCCGAATCAGAAGAGCCGGAGCTTCCGGAGCCGCAGGACGGGGAATCACAGCTTGTTCCGCCAGGAACCGTGATGCTGGAGCTGCCCGACGATCCGCCGGGGCCGGAGGTACTTCCGGGATTCACGGTCGTGATCCCATTTCCGCCGGGAGCAGAATTCGTACCCGGAGCGCTGCTTCCGGGAGCCCCTGTACCCGTATTTCCGGCAGACATCCCTCCCGGAGAGGAGGTGCCGTTGGTCACCTGGTTTCCGGTAATTCCAGAATTTCCAGAATTTCCGGACGGCGGTGAATATACGCTGCCAGCTGAGCCTCCGTCAATGGCAGAGGCCTCATTGAGGCATACGCCTGAGTTGTCAAAGGTATAGTTGATATTATTGATCGCGTAGGAGCCATTGGAGATCATCTTTCCATCCGACGGATTCATGTAATAATACTTACCATTATCCTTGACCCATCCGGTGACCATATGGCCCGAGGGGTTGAAATAATACCAGGCTCCGTCGATCTGCTTCCATCCCACAGCCATTTTGCCGGATGTCTTATCCATATAATATTTGTGGGTGCCGTCACTCTGCCATCCGGTGACCATGCGTCCGTCCGTATGGAGATAATAGTACCGGCCGTCCAGCTGGAGCCATCCAGTCATCATCTGGCCATTCCCGTTAAAGTAGTACCAGTAATTGTCGATGACTGTCCAGCCCGAGGCCATATCACCGTCAGGATTGAAGAAATACGTCACATTGTCGATGGTCTGCCATCCAGTGACCATGGTACCGTCTGCCTTCATATAATAATATTTTCCGTCCAGGTTCAGCCATCCGCGTACCAGCCGCCCGTCGCTGGCAAAGTAATAAAACGCGCCGTCCATTTTCCGCCATCCGGTGACCATGGATCCGTCGCCCTTCAGATAATAGTAGTCGGTGCCGATCCGGAGCCATCCGGTGACCATGGCCCCGTCCAGAAGATAATACCATTTTCCATTATCCTGGAGCCATTCGCTGGCCATCCTTCCGTCTGTTTTCAGATAGTACCATTTCCCGTCGATGGTCTGCCATCCGGTCATCATCTGCCCGGTTTTAGGAAGCAGATAATAATAAGAATTATCCAGAAGCAGCCATCCCTTATACTGGGTGCCGTCAGAATTCATATAGTACCAGCTCTGTCCGTCGTTGATCCAGCCGGTCTGCTTTACATAATTCTTATAATAATACCATTTCCCGTCGATCAGCCGCCACCGGTCAGCAGGCAGCTTGGCTGACAGATCCTTAAAGACAAAGTTGATATCCACATTTCCGTTGACGCCGTTGATCTGCCCCTCGTTGGTGGCCTGCCACATGGCCGCGCCTGTATAGGCTGGCTTTGCGTTATACCGGGCCACCCATACGTCGTAAGGAACCTTGGTCATATCGATCTTCTGGGAGAGCCAGTAATCATTGGTGTAGACCATGGGATAGTATCCGGCGGCCTCTACCTTCTTACAGAATGCGTTGATCACATCCGCCAGCTGGGCAGGAGTCAGCGCGCTCATTTCTGTGGATTCCACATCGAGCACCACAGGATAAGAAATTGGATAGTCTTTGATCAGATTCAGTACAAAATCTGCCTCCGCCTCCGCTGCGGCCGTTGTGGTGGCGTAAGAATAAATATAAGCGCCTACCTTCAGTCCTGCATTAAAGGCGTTTACTGCGTTGACGCTGAAATATGGGTCCACCTCGTTGTTATATTTGGTTCCCAGCATAACGAACTGCACATCGTCCGCCGCCACGGCGTTCCAGTTGATGGACTGCTTCCAGTGGGAAACATCAATGCCCCTGGCCGTGATCCCTGTGAGCGCAGAGCCGTCCGCCGCCACATAGGAGCCGTTGGCATTCCGTTCCCAGGCCGCCGCAAAAGACGGGACGGCGGGATATACGGCTGCAAACGCCATGGTCAGGCTTAACAGAGCTGCAGCCAGCCGCTTCCTTTGTATCATAAAAATCCCCCTCATGGTAAAATAGTTCCGAAAAACTTATATGTTGATTATACCATATAATCCCAATGGAGTCTTGAATAATTTATTACAAAAGTGGGCCAAAATCCCGGAGTTCTGCCACATTTTCCGAAATTCCGGAACAAATTTAAAAATCAGACCCGATCAGGAGAAAGGCTGGATCGGTAACGATCTTTTTATAGTAATCCTTGGCATACCGGTACATGATGAGCGTGTATTCACCGAACTCTTCGCCGATACTGCTTTTATATACGGCCCACAGGCACCATAAAAATCCGCCCAGGGCAATATATGAATAATAAACGAACCGGTCCTCGGCAGAGATATTTCCGCTGCAATATATGGCAAGGAGCTTTTCAGCCTCTTCCTCATTATAATAAGAATAAATCGTAGCCATGCTGACATCGATCATGGGATCGCACATTCCGGCATACTCCCAGTCGATGAGCCGGATCCCGCCATCCGGCAGGAAAAGGAAGTTATCGCAGACGCTGTCAATGTGGCAGAGGGTCTTTTTGCGGTCCAGACGGTCCAGACGCTTTAAAAGCGTGTTCATGTGGCCGCGCACATGATCGTAATCCTCAAAAAGATTTTTTTCATATCCCTTACAGATGGACTCATAAAAGTCGATCCGCTCTCTCATATCGAAGGAATGGTCCACCTGGATACCGGAATTATGGAGGCGATGGACCAGCTCCATACAGCGGGCCACGTCCTGCCAGCTTCTGGGATCTCCATTTCGTGCGCCTTCATAAAATTCAGAGATCTTATAACCTGTGTCGCCGCTCATATAGATCACATGCTCAGAGATCCCCAGGGGCTTGATGGCGTCATAAACGGCTTTTTCCTGGGCCCGGTTGATAAGAAGATCGGTTCCAGGCCCCGGGATCCGGCAGATATACGACCGCTCCCTGGCTTTAAAAAGGAATGATTTATTGGTCATGCCTGTCTTCAGGCATTTCAGATCGGTCACCTCGGATTCCGGGATATGGAGGACTTCTGCCACCAGCTCCATGGCCGCATTGTTGGAATTGTTCCGGTACTTTTCATCGAATACCCGCAGCTCCTCCAGGTTCTCGAACTCATACACCTGGTTTTCCGGCTGACGGTTGATGTACATTTTGGGAGCCGGGTACTTTGCCATGGACGGAACGTGTTCTCCTGCCGTTCCATTCAGCAGGTCTGCCAGAACCTGTTCCCAGTACATCTGCTCGGTTCCGGGGGTCTCATAATATTTTTCCAGCACGGGGAAAAACTCCTCGGAAAATTCCCGGGAAAAGTAAACCGGTCCGTACATGACCCAGGAATCAGAGCCGCCTACGGCCACTCCGGTGAGCAGCCCCTTTTTGCTGGCCTCCAGGCACCATTCAGAGGTGGCGCCTTCCATATATACAGAAGAATACCATGCGCCGCACTCGTATGTATGGTACATGTTTTCGCGGATCCAGTTATCTGAGGATAAAAGATACGTGTTTTTTCCCTTGAAGCAGTCCCGGGCCCGGTAAACGGTGGTCAGTGTGTTCTTATTGTGGTATTCCGGGTTGTAAAGCAGCTTTACGCCGAATTTATCAATGAGGTACTCAAATTTCTCCTTCAGATACCCCACCACGATGGTGATATCCATGATCCCGGCCTCGTGGAGCTGGCTGATCTGACGCTCGATCATGCGTTCCCCGAACACCTCCAGAAGTCCTTTCGGCGTTTCAAAGGTCAATGGAACAAAACGGGAGCCAAAGCCCGCCGCCAGGATGACGGCGCTGTTGACCCGGTATTTCTGGAGCAGTTCCACACCCTTCTTTAATAAGGAATATTCTCCCGTCTGGGGATCCAGGGCGATCAGTCCATCGGCCAGGGCATCCCGGATCAGGTGGTTGCAGGTCCCCAGGGAAAGGTCCATGGCTGCCGCCAGTTCCCTCTGAGTGATCTTTTTCTTCTCATAAATATTTCTGCACAGCAGTCCAAAACGATCCATAATCGTATTCCTCCATAGAAATTGAACGAAATCAGATGAAAATTATATGTTCAAAAAAAACAATAAAATCAAAGATATGAACATTATACCATACCAATTTGAAATTGCAAGAGGGTAAAAATGAAGGATTGTACCAATATAAGTACAATATAACCATAAAAATGAAGTTTCGTAAAGAATCCGTAAGAAAATAAACAGATAAAAGTTATGGAAATTCTTAAGAAACTATACTATAATGTGGATGTATCGGAGGTACGGAATACTTCCCAGAGGAGTCAAAAGCTTACATCCTTTGCAAAACTTGCGAAAAATGTAAAAAAACTATTGATAATTTCTCTTATAAGAAGTATAATGTTCCTCGTAATGCAATTAGGAATTTCA
>NZ_JAXXBR010000108.1:0-24607 GCF_037242085.1 Alitiscatomonas sp.
TCTGGTTTTCGCGTTCACCGCGAAAATCCAGGCGCTCAAATCTCCCGGAGGGGTACCATGTCCGGAGGACATGGTATAATGATGCTGGCAGGCCAGAAGGCCAGAATCGAAGATCATAAATAAAGAACCACAGGAGGTAACCCATGAAAAAAATAGGCGCCATCACCGTCGGCCAGACGCCGCGCACAGATCTGATCCCTGAGATCGCTCCCATCCTCGGTGACTCCATCGAGATCATCCAGATGGGCGGACTGGACGGACTGACAAAGGAGGAGATCCAGACCATGACTCCGGCTCCCGGCGATCATGTGCTCGTATCCCGCTTAAAGGACGGAAGCTCCGTTTCCTTTGGAGAGTCCCATATCCTGCCAAGGCTTGAGGCCTGCATGGACCAGCTGAAAAAGGACCAGGTCTCCCTGATCCTCTTCCTCTGCACCGGAGAATTTCCCGACACATTCCAGGCAGACGTGCCGTTAATCTTCCCCAGTAAGATCCTGACATCCATCGTTTCTGCCATCCATCCGCACCGTCTGGCCGTCATTGCTCCAGTAAAAGAGCAGCTGCCCCAGATGCAGACCAAATGGGCAGGCTGCGCCGGTTCTGTCTATGGCCTGGCCGCCTCTCCCTATGATGGCATAGAGGCCGTGGCTGCGGCTGCCCGCAGCATCCCCTCCGACGCCGATCTCATCGTCCTGGACTGCATCGGCTATACCGTGGAAATGAAGGAACGGGTCCAGGCCCTCACCGGAAAATCCGTGCTTCTCCCGCGGACCCTGGCGGCTCGGGTGGTGAAGGAGCTGGCGTAGACTGGTTTTTGAATACAGAAAGCCGCCGACAGGGGGCAGGAGCGATCCATATCCATCACTCCTGCCCCCTGTTAAACCAGGTCTGTTTTCCTTTTCTCTTATCCCTTTAAAGCGCCAGACGCTCTTCTGTCTTCGGACAGTAATTCCTGGGCTTTCCGCGGTATACGATTCCCATGATCACACCCATTGCCAGTGACGGGATGACCCAGCCAAATCCATCTGTGAACAGCGGGATATAGGATAACACGTCATACAGTCCCGTGAAATTCGGAAATACTGCGATCACGCCGTCTAAGAATCCAAAAAATGTGGATGTATATACAGCCCCCTTGTAAATTCCATCATTGGGGATCCACTTATCCACAAAACCAAGCACTGTCAGAACGATCAGCGGCGGATATATGGTAAGGAAGATCGGGGTCACGTAATTAATGATATTGGTAACACCAAAGGTTCCTGCCACTGCGCAGAATACACAGATCCCGCGGATCAGCCACTTATAGGAGATCTGGACGCCAAACTTTGTACGGCATAAGTCCACAAAGAATGCAGCGGCAGAGGCAGCCAGAGTCACAGAGGTGGTAAGGCAGGCCAGGGCAACTACGATCCCAAGGCCGACCTGACCGGTCTTTCCAAAAATATTTAATGCAATACCGGATAACAGTGCCGTCCTGGATATATCAGCCGGATATAAGGATCCGCCAGTGGCTCCAATATAGGTGAGCGCCACATAGATCGCTGACATTACGACAATACAGACGATACCGGCCATAAATACGCCTTTTTTCAGATCAGCGCCTATGTATCCCTTCTCTTCCAGTGCATAGATAAAAACATGCGCCAGCATTAAGGTCGTGGTCAGATCTCCAACCTTGTATCCCTCCAGGATCGAGGAGACAAACGGTTTTGCAAGCACAGGATCCGCGATCTCACCGATCGGCGTGATGATTCCCTTCACAAGGATGATGCCGATGATAACTACCAGCGCCGGTGTCAGATATTTTCCAACCTTGTCGATGACTGACTCCCTTTCTCTTGCAAAATAATACGTCACAGCAAAGAAGATCGTCACTGTAACCCAGATCGGGCAATTAGGGAAAATGCTCTGTACGCCCACTTCATGGGTTGTGGCTCCTACACGGGGAAGTGTGGATCCCACGCATACGAGAAGCACTGAACAGCACGTAAGGATCGTATAAAAATTCGGAGATACATGGTAGGTCAGGAATTTGGCATGATCCCCCACACAGTTTACCGCCCATGTTCCTAGAACCGGAAGAACGATTCCCGAAAGAAGGAGCCCCAGGGTCGCCGGAACCCAGTCTGTTCCCGCCGTCAATCCCAGGATCGGCGGAAAAACAAGGTTTCCTGCTCCAAAGATCGTTGCAAATAAAGCCAGGCCGACGATCCCGGCATCCAGTAATAAATTACCCTTTTTCATAAACATAAACCCTCCTGTCCTTTATTCTGCGCTGTAACACAGTTCTCCGCCAATATAGGTCTTCAGTACGCGGATCTTCGGGATCTCTTCCTCCACACAGGTAAAGTAGTCCTTATCCGTCACCACGAAATCTGCCAGCTTCCCGCATTCCAGAGACCCCAGTTCCTTCTCTTTAAACATACTGTACGCCGCTGTCGTTGTATACGCCCTAAGGGCCTGGAGCCTGGTAAGGGCCTCTTTATAAGGCTTTTCCTCAAATGTATTGGTCCCGCGCTCACTGAGCCGCGTTACAGCCGTATGCATGGATTCAAAGGGGTTCATGGTAGAGCACGGAGAATCCGAACCGTTGGTCACGATCACGCCTTTTTCCACCACAGTGCGCCAGATGTAAAGGCGTTTTAACAGTGCGTCCGGAAGGATCCCAGGAATCACATCCATATCCAGGGATAACTGGAGGAACTGGGTGGAGAAAATGATCCCATAGCTCACGATCCTTGCCAGATCCTCATCCGACGGCAGATGGCAGTGCTCAATGCAGAACCTCCGGTCCTTATGCAGGCTGTCTGCAAAAGCGGTCTCATAGCAGTCCAGGATCTGCTTGATGGATACGTCCCCGATGCTGTGGATACTGATCTGGACATTCTTTTCGTCTGCCCGCTTAAACAGCCGGATCATTTCTTCATCCGTAAGGATCCCAAAACCGCGCTTTCCCGGCTGGTCTCTGTAATCCCTGGATATCCATGCACTTCTTGCTCCAAATGCGCCGTCTCCGAACAGCTTTATGCTGCGGAGCGTGAACTTTCCATGGCAGAGATCAATGTGCAGGCCATCCTTAAAGCAATCGTCAAAATATTCATCCTGTCCGGCGAGGGCCTCATAATAACGGATCTTAAGTTCTTCCTTCTCAAACAATTCCTTTTCAAGCGCCACTGCGCTGCGTCCGCAGTCGGTGCTGGATGCCGTGACAAGGCCCGCTCCTTTATTCATCACAGCGGTGATGCCGAACCGGAGGGCTTCTTCCTCTGCCATTTTGAAATGAGAGACTGTATCCTCCCTGGTATCCTCCGGCAGTACACCTTCGATCGACTTGCACCCGCCGTCAATGAGAACCCCCAGAAGCTTTCCTTCTTCATTGACCGGGTATTCCTTGGGATCCAGCTTGCTCACTTCATCCAGATGAAATCCAGCCAGCTCCAGCGCCAGGCTGTTGCACCAGAACGCATGACCACAGCAGCGGGTCAGCTTGACCGGATGATCCGGGCACACCGCATCCAGTTCTTCCTTTGTCGGGAATTTTCCATCCCAGCTGTCCTGGTTCCATCCCATGCCTGTGATCCATTTTCCCTTTTCCAGGCTCTGGGCTCTCATCCTTACCTCTTCCAGAAGCTCTTCCTTTCCTTTTCCTGCCGCATCGATGGATACCATGATCGCGCCCGTCATATCCATATGCACATGGCAGTCGCACATTCCAGGCAGCACCGGACAGCCCTTCAGATCCTCCAGCTCCTGGTCCGGAGCCATCTCCTCCATCAGCTCTTTTGTTGTCCCCAGCCTGACGATCCGTCCGTCCTCTACGGCCATGGCCTCGTAAACAGTATTGTCTGGATCCATGGTATAGATCCTTCCATTTACATAAAGCGTACTCTTTTTCATTCTCCCTCTCCTCTCGTTTTTATTTCCCCGGCTTACTGTAACAGTCTTGATACCATACATATAAAGCAACTTCCATGCCAAACAAAAAAAACCTTACATTTACCATTTTTTCGCTCAAAATAGACAAATTTTTACTCCTGTCATTGACTTTTTTGTGATATATGTATAATATATTTGATATCTACTGTATAAATATTTTTACAAGCGAAGGCAGACAGCCATGGAATCATATTTCCGGGAGGGTTTTTCATGCTTGAGAACTATATTGACCAGATCATCACCATGGGCACTCTGGCGGATTCTGTTACGATCATTGACGATCAGCAGATCATCCGCCACTTCCAGCCCTTCAATCCAGATATAGTCCCCTTTACTGCTTCAGATGTGGTCGGAACGCATTTCCGTTCAACGTTTCTGGATGTGGATCCTGCGGACAGCGGAGTGCTGAGGGCTCTCCATGGAGAATCTACTATCAGCAGGGCATATACCCACCTGCTGTTCAATGGTCAGCGATCCAGCGGCATTGAATCGATCTTCCCGATCCGTATGGGGGATTCGATCATCGGCTCCATCAGTGTAAGCCGCTTTTTAAGCAGTCCCAACCGCTTCCTTGATGTGAAGGACGATCCGTCCGTCTCTCCAGACCTGGCAGCGATCCCGGATATGATCGGCAATTCTCCCGCCATGCAGACTCTGAAAAGACAGATCCTCCGGGTTGCCCGTACCGACGCAAATGTTCTGATCTGCGGGGAAACAGGGACAGGAAAGGAGCTGGTGGCCCATGCGGTCCACACGGCCAGTCCCAGGTGTAAACGTCTTTTCTACCCGCAGAACTGTGCGGCCATCCCCTCATCTCTTCTGGAAAGCTCCTTTTTTGGTTCAGAAAAAGGGGCATACACAGGCTCCGTACACTCCAAAGGGATCCTGGAGCAGGCCGATGGAGGCACCGTTTTTCTGGATGAGATCAACTCCCTCGATCCGGCCGTCCAGGGAAAGATCCTGCGGGCCCTGGAGACCAAAAAGCTCCGCCGTCTGGGAGGCACCAGGGAGATCCAGAGTGATTTCCGTATTGTTTCAGCCATGAACGAGGACCCCTTCGCCTGCATGAGATCCGGGAAAATACGCAATGACCTGTTTTTCCGCCTGAGCACAGTGATCCTGGAGGTCCCCCCGCTCCGCCAGCGCCGGGACGATATCCCCCTGCTGGCTGAATATTTTTTAAAAAAATTCTGTCCCCAGGGTCCCGGCAAAACACTGTCCCAGGACACTGCCGCCCTGTTATCCGGCTACCACTGGCCCGGCAATGTCCGCGAGCTGAAAAATGCCATTGAGTACGCCTGTATTTTTGCAGAGTCCTCTGAGATCACTCCAAAAGATCTTCCCAGCTATATCACCCGTACTGCTCCCGCAGACAGCGCCGGATGTACCGCTGGCCCGGCCCCATCCTCTGCCAGTCTTAAAACTCTGATGGAGCAGTATGAAGCAGATCTCTTAAGCCGGCGCATGGCTGCCTGCTGCAACCGCTCCCGCCTGGCCCGGGAACTGGGCATCACCCGTCAGACCCTTTTAAACAAGCTTTCCAAATATGGACTCTTATAGAAAAAACACCGGCTCCGCTCCCTTTAAAAGGGCTTGCGGAGCCGGTGTTTTCCAGTTCACTGCTTCTTCAATTTTCTCTACTTCCCAGCCTCCGCATAAAAGCATGCCGCCTTATGTCCGCCAAAGTCCCGCATTTCCGGCCGGGACTTTCCGCACTCCTCCGTGGCCATGGGACAGCGCCCCTTGAAGGGACAGCCCGCCGGGGGATTGATGGGCGTGGGCAGCTCGCCCTCCAGCTTGATCCGGGACCGGGACTTGGCCACGTCAGGATCCGGAATGGGAATTGCCGACAGAAGGGCCTTTGTATACGGATGGATCGGATGCTCGTATACCTGGTCCGCCGGCCCCTCCTCCACCAGATGGCCCAGATACATGACGCCGATCCGATGGGAAATATAGTTGACCATGCTCAGATCATGGGCCACGAACAGGTAGGAGATCCCCAGCTCGTCCTGGATCTCCTTTAAGAGATTGATGATCTGGGCCTGGATGGAAACGTCCAGAGCCGAAATGGGCTCGTCACAGATGATGAATCTGGGATTCAGGGCCAGGGTCCTGGCAATGGAGATCCTCTGCCTCTGGCCTCCGGAAAACTCGTGGGGATACCGGCGGATATGGTCCGGCTTTAAGCCCACGGTTTTTAAAAGCTCCGCAGCCCGGTCCTCCCGGTCCTTGGAGGAATCTAAGATCCCGTGGATCTCCATGGGCTCTTTAATGATCTCGCCCACGGTCATTCTGGGATTTAAGGACGCGTAGGGATCCTGGAAGATCATCTGCACCTCTTTCCGGAAGTGCTTTTCCTCCTCCTTCCCCAGCCTTGCGATATCCTGGCCCTTATAAAGGACCTTCCCTCCGGTAGCCGGGTAGATCTTTACCAAGGTGCGGCCCAGAGTGGACTTTCCGCAGCCCGATTCTCCTACCAGGCCGTAGGTCTCTCCCCCGCCCACATAAAAGCTCACATCGTCCACAGCCTTTACGATCTGCTTCGGGGAAAACAGGCCCTTGGTCACGTCAAAATGCGTCTTTAAATGGTCAACCTGAAGAAGCGGGGCCTTCTCTCCTGCCGCTTCCTTTCTGATCTCTGCATCAGCCATGGTTCTCCCCCTTTCTCCTGTTGGCCTCCTCCAGCCAGCAGGCGCACTGGTGGGTGGCGGAATATGTGGTCACCTCCGGCATGTAGAGCTTACATACCTTCATGGCCTCCGGGCACCGGTCCACAAAGGGACATCCGGCCGGCGGCTTTAAAAGATCCGGCGGAGAGCCAGCAATGGGCTTCAGCTTCTCCTTCTTTTCCGGATTGTGGACACACTGTAAAAGTCCCCTGGTATAGGGGTGCTTCGGATCGTAGAAGATCTCCCGGTCGCTGCCGGATTCCACGATCTTTCCTCCGTACATAATAAGGATCCGGTCACAGAGGCTGGCCACCACGCCCAGATCGTGGGTGATCATGATCACCGAGGAATTCATTTTTTCCTTCATATCCCGGATCAGATCCAGCACCTGGGCCTGGATGGTCACGTCCAGGGCCGTGGTGGGCTCGTCGGCAATGATGAGCTTCGGATTGTTGGCCAGGGCGATGGCAATGATGATCCTCTGGCGCATGCCGCCGGAAAATTCATGGGGATACTGGTTCAGCCGCTTTTCCGGAGACGGGATCCCCACCTGCCCCATAAGCTCAATGGCACGGGCACGGGCTTCGGCGTCCGTCACCTTCTGGTGGTTTTTAATGACCTCTGTGATCTGCTTTCCGATCTTCACCACAGGATTTAAAAAGGTCATGGGATCCTGGAAGATCATGGCCATCTGATTGCCGCGGATCTGATCCATGGCCGCCTCATAGGCCTTATGGTCCGGGAAGGCGCTTTCTGTGATCTCCTGTCCATTTAAGGAAACGCTGCCGCCAGTGATGAAGCCGTTTCCGGCCAGAAGGCCCATGACCGAATACATGGTCACGCTCTTTCCGCTTCCGGATTCACCTACAATGCCCACGGCCTCCGATTCTCCCACAGAGAAGCTGATGTCCCGCACCGCATGGACCGTACCCTGGTCGGTATGAAAGTCCACACACAAATTTTTTACGTCCAATAATGCCATGGTACACCTCCTAACGGTTCTTGGGATCCAGCGCTTCTCCCACGCCGTCGCCGATAAAGTTTAAGGAAAGCACGGTGAGACAGATGGCAAGCACCGGCCACACGATCTGTAAGGGATAGCTCTGGATCACCGATCTGGCCTCGCTGGCCAGGGTTCCCCAGCTGGCCTGGGGCAGGGAGATGCCGATTCCGATGAAGGCCAGGAAGGACTCGGTGAAAATGGCCTCCGGCACCATTAAGGTGGTGGAAACGATGATGGGGCCCATACAGTTGATGATCAGATGCTTAAACAGGATCCGGAGCTTTCCGGCGCCGATGACATAGGCCGCCAGGGCAAACTCCTGCTGCTTTAAGGTCTGCACCTGGGTACGCACCTGCCTGGCCATTCCGATCCAGGAGGATACGCAGATGCCTAAAAGCACAGAGCCGATGTTGGAGCCGAATACCATCATGATAAGGATCACGTAGAGCATGGACGGGATGGAATAAATACAGTCGATGATCCGCATCATGACCATGTCCACCTTTCCTCCCACAAAGCCGGAGATGCCGCCGTATACCACACCGATGATCAGGTTTAAAAATGCAGCCACAAAGCCCACAGCCAGGCTGATCCTGGCTCCGAACATCAGGCGTACCAGGATATCCCGGCCCAGCTTATCGGTCCCCAGAAGGTGGGACGCCGACGGAAGGGCGTTGCGCAGGTCCAGATCCTGGGCGTCATATGTATAAGGGGATACCATGGGTACAAAAATGGCCAGAAGGATCATGATGGATAAAAATACCAGACCTCCCAGGGCCAGCTTATTCTTTTTAAAGCACCGCCAGGCGTCCTGCAGATAGGTCTTGCTCTCCATGGCGATAAATTCCGTATTCTTCTCGCTGTCGTCCAGTTTTTCAAACATGGAATCGTCCAGGAGTACCTTTGTCTCTTCCATTTTACCGCCTCCTATCTGCCAAGCTTGATCCGCGGGTCGATCATCGCGTTGGCTATGTCTGTGATGATGTTTGCAATAATAATGAACGCTCCGTAAAGGATCGTCAGGGCCATGATCATGGTATAGTCACGGTTGGTGATGCTGGTGACGAACTCCGCGCCGATGCCGGGAATGGAATACAGGCTCTCAATAACGAAGCTGCCCGTAAGCAGGGTGGCGATCATGGGGCCCGCATAGGTGATCACCGGGAGCATGGCATTTTTTAAACCATGGCGCAGGATCACCAGCTTTTCCGGCGTACCCTTGGACCGGGCCAGAACCATGTAGTCCTGCTTCATTACCTCACGCAGGCTGGAGCGCACCAGCCTGGCGATCATGGAGATGGGGGCAAAGGACATACCCACGGCCGGAAGGATATAGTGGAGGGGGCTGTCCAGGCCCACAAAGGGAAGCCACTGGAGCACCACGCCGAACAGAAGGAGCAGCAGCACCGACAGCAGGAAGCCAGGCATACTGACCCCCGCCGTGGCGATGACCAGTACCAGGTTCGCCAGCCATTTTTTCTTCGTAAACGCCGCCACGGTCCCCAGAAAGATCCCCGTTACCATGGCAAAGGTGATGCTGACCGCACCCAGGCGCATGGTATAGGGAAGGCCGTTTTTAATGATCTTATCGATGCTCTTTCCCTTTCTGTAAATGGATACGCCGAAATCGCCCTTGGCGGCATTTTTTAAATACATCACGTACTGCTCAGACACAGGCTTATCCAGGCCGTATTTTTCATAGAGCCGCTCCTTCACCTTGGCCGGAAGCTTGCTGGTCTCTCCGGCAAAGGGAGAGCCGGGGATCACATGCATCAGGAAAAAGGTGACAGTGGCCAGAAGAAACAGGGTGAAAGCGCCCACTGCCAGGCGCTTTGCAATATACTTTAACATTCGCTTTTTTCTCCTTTAAGATACAGATCAAACCAGTCGTTCATCTCCTTCAGACGGCGCATCCGGTGCAGAGGCTTTCCGCTTCTGGAGAGCTCATGGTTCTCTCCCTCGAACAGCACGGCCTTCGAGGGTACTCCGTGATATTTGATGGCCGCGAACATCTGCATTCCCTCTGACAGGGGGCAGTTATAATCCTTTAAGGAATGGATGAACATGGTCGGCGTCTTTACCCGGTCTGCGTAAGCCACCGGAGAGCGCTCCCACAGCTCCTTGGGAGCCGTCCACGGCGTCTTTCCTCCGTTTTCATTGACGTCAAAGGAAAATCCGATCTCGCTGCAGCCAAAATCACTGAGCCAGTTGGAGAAGCTCCTCTGGCTTACAGCAGCCGCGAACCGGTCCGTGTGGCCGATGATCCAGTTGGTCATCCAGCCGCCGTAGCTGCCGCCGGTGACACCGATCCGGGCCGTATCGATGGCCGGATACTGTTCACATACGTGATCCACAAACTCCATGAAATCCTGGAAGTCGATGGTGCCATATTTTTCTCTCAGGTCCGCGAACTCGTCGCCGCGGCCGTCGCCGCCCCTGGGGTTGCAGAGCATGACGAAATATCCATTGTTGGCGAATACCTGCATCTCATGGAACATGGTATTTCCAAAGGCCACTCTGGGGCCGCCGTGCATATCCAGGATCGCCGGATACTTCTTTGAGGGATCGTAATCCTTGGGAAGGATCACCCAGCCGTCGATGTCCACGCCGTCGGAATCCGTAAAGCCCGCCGGATGGAGCTCACCCACATACCGGTCCTTTAAGGCCGCACCGTTAAGGTCAGAGATCTGGCGGTATGTATTGGAGGCAGAATCATAGAGGTAGATCTCCTGGAGCTTTCCGGGCGTTCTTCCCACCATGGCGAAACCGCCCTCCACCTGGCAGAAGCAGTCCACGGAGCCGTCAAAATCCACTGCCGCGGAAACACAGCCGTCCTTTGCAGAAAGCACTGGTCCCCTGGTGCGGGCGCAGGAGGTAAAATACGGAACTCCTTCCTTCACCAGGAATTTTTTTCCTCCTCCCAGGGATATATCCCCAGTGGGAACAGAGCCCACGGAATTGCCGTGCTTTGCAAAAAGCGCTGCTTTTCCGTTTTCCCATACATAAAGATCCGGATACTGGCCGCTGCCGTATTTGTCCATGGTGCTTCCGGCAAAGAACACCTTCAAGTCCCGGCCCTCTCCGCAGCAGCCGAAAAGACCGATGTGCATGTCCCCGTCCTTCACGTATTCCGTAGTGGTCTTTGTCCGGCAGTCGTAGCCGTACATGCCGTTCTTCATGGGCAGCACCTGGTCGTAGGAAACGCCGGTGTACACAATAGTCTCCCCGGAAAGCTCAAAGCCGCTTACGGCAAACAGGGGAGCTGTCACCCGCTCACAGACTCCTTCTTCTTCCTGGTAAGTAAACAGGGTATTTCTGAATCTGGACACAAAATATGCGCCGTTCTCCCAGTAGGGAAGCTCCTCGATGATGTGGTAGTCCTGGTATTCCTTCAGGCCGTCCTCATCCTCCGGCTTATTGAGGTCCACCGTGGCGGAAAATACGTAGGAGCCGTCGGCCATTTTTTTCATGTCATTGACGGAATATGGGATCTCAAAGGCCCGTTCTGCCTCTCCTCCCTTTAAGGAAAGGCGGTAGAACACGGTCTTTTCCTTTCCGTCCTTTGCCTTGTCCTCGTGTTTTCTCACTGAGGAGAACAAAAGCGTATTCTCGCTGTCAAATAAAAGATGGGATTCCGCGCCAAAGGAAGTCAGTTTCCTGACTTCCCCTGTGCAAAAATCCGCGATATATGCCCATGAATCATAGCTGTTCTTTTCCTTATTGGCCTGCTTTACCAGGAAAGCCGCCTTTTTCCCCGACGGGGATGCCACGATCCCCGACAGAAACTTATAATCCAGTAAATCGCTGATTTTTAACTTTTCCATGACCGTTTTTTAAGTCCTCCTATTCAAAATATCCGTAAGAGTAAATCGGAACATCGCCCGGCGTCATATAAACGCCCTTCAGGTTCTCTTTCTTTAATGCCGGCTCGTTGAAATCAAATAACGGGATCACATATACCTGCTCCTCCACCAGATACGTTTCGATCTCATGGAGCTTGTTCATATATTCAGTCCTGTCAACGATCTTTGTCACGTCTGTCATCATCTGGTCATAGGTATCGTCTGCCACGGCCGCTACCGGCTGCATGGCCTGGGTCCACTGGTTTAAGAACTCGGACGGATCGTTGGTGCACATAAGCCCATAACGGGACATATCAAAGTCGCCCTGGTCGATCTGGTCATAAAATACGCCGGACTCCACCACATCCAGCTCCACATTGATGCCCACAGCCTTCCACATCTGCTCTAACATCTGGGCCACATCGGCGTGGATGGAGTTATTGGAATACTTATACTTTAAGGTCAGCGGATTGGATTCGTCGTAGCCTGCCTCCTTTAAAAGCTCCTTGGCCTTTTCCGGATCGTACTGCTGATACAGCTGCTTCGCATCTCCCTCCTCACGGAAGTCACCTTCGGCTCCCTTCATGCCATGGGGTACATAGCCGTACAGAGGAGTATAAAAATCGCCGGCATTGATGGCCTTCACGATCTCATCCCGGTTAATGGAAATAGCCAGGGCGCGGCGCACATTCACATCCTTTAATGCCTCCGGTCCCTTTTCCCCGGAGTTTAAGTCGATGGAGTATACCGACTGCTGGGGACGGTTCCACAGCTCATTCTGATTTTCATAGGTGGAAACGATGGAGGCGCTGATGGCCAGGGCCGCATCCAGATCGCCGGTCTTGAAGGCTGCCGCCTGGGCGTCCATGTCGGGCATTACCTGGAAGGTGATCTCATCCACCGTCACATTCTCTGCATCGTAGAAGCTTTCATTTTTTGTAAGGACCACCTTCTCATTCTCATTGCAGTAGTCCAGCACATAGGCGCCAGTCACCGGGTATCCCGGCTCCACAGCCCACTCAGAAAATCCGGCCTCTGCCACATCCTCTCTTAAAGGAAGGAAGCCGCCGCCGCATAAAAGGCCTGTGAAGAATGCACAGGGTGTTTTTAAATGATACACCACTGTTGTATCATCCAGAGCCTCCACACCGGCAAAGGAGAAGGTCTCCAGATCCACCTCTGTATCTGCCAGATACTCTTCTGCGCCTTCCAGATAGCGGACCATCTTATCTGTAACGAAGCCGTTTTCTGCACCGTAGGTCAGGTTCCTGTTGATCCCAAAAACAAAATCGTGGGCTGTAATGGGCTCACCATCGCTCCATACCAGGCCGTCCTTTAATTTGATGGTATAGGTAAGGCCGTCCTCGCTGACCTCCGGCTCTCCGGCCGCCAGATCCGGCACCACGCTGCCGTCCTCTAATTTTTTGTACAGGCCGGCATACATATGGGCCAGGGCAAAACGATTGACTGTCTCCGTGGAAAGGCCCGGATCCAGGGTCGTAAACTGCTGGCCGACGCCGACGGTAATGGAAACCGGCTCGCCGTCTCCCTTTTCTGCCGCAGAGGAATCTGCCTCTTTGGATGTTTCTTTCGATGTTTCTTTGGATGTCTCTCCGGACTGGGAGCTTCCGGAATCACCGGAGCCGCTGTTTCCGCATCCGGCCAGAAAACTCATACACATGGAAGCCGCAAGAACGGCTGAAAGGACCTTCTTTTTCATATCTGCTCTCCTCCTTATGTCACTGTCTGAATGTTTATGCATGCTATTATACGACTATATGAATAAAAATGCAAGCACATTTTATAAATATAATAGCCCCGGAACAGTCTTTTCTGCATTTTCCTGCATAACTGACTGTTCCGGGGCTTAAAATATACGAATTATTCCTGGATCTGGATCCCCCTGGGACCTACATGAGTCGCAAATACGATCTGGGTACTGGTCTTTCCAAATTTCTGAAGCTGTCCCAGAAAGGTATCCAGCTTCATGGTACTTTCAAAGGCTGCTTTCATGATCACCGAATATTCACCGGTCACACTGCTGCATTCCAGTATATTCGGTATGGACTCTGCATATTTGTAAAATTTATTCTTGTCCTCCGGCTGGACGTTCAGATTGATGTACGCCAGGATATGGTATCCCATCCGGATAGGGCTCACCTTTGCCTCATAGCCCAGGATGATCCCGTCGTTCTCCATCCGCTCGATCCTGGCGGATACTGCCGGAGAGGATAAAAATGTTTTTTCTGCAATGGTCTTTAAGGAAAGCCGTCCATTCTGCTGCAGAAGCTTCAGGATCTCCTTATCTACACGGTCGATCATACGTTATTCTCCTTTAAACCGATCTCGCCATGGTACACCTCCACGGCCGGACCAGTCATATAGACCCGGTCGTTCTCCCGGTCCCAGCGGATATTTAAAACGCCTCCCAGAAGCTCCACATCCACCTGGCTTCCGGTCTTTCCGTTTAAGGCGCAGGCCACAGCCACGGCGCAGGCTCCGGTGCCGCAGGCCAGGGTCTCTCCCGAGCCCCGCTCCCAGACCCGCATGATCACATGGCCCTCATCCACTACCTGGACGAACTCTGTGTTGGTCCTTCCCGGAAAGCGCTCATGGGACTCAAAGGCCGGTCCGATCTCCTTCAGATCCATCTCCTTCACTCCGTCCATGAACACCACTGCGTGGGGATTTCCCATGGAAACTCCTGTAAACGCATATTCCTTTCCCAGGACCGTGATGGCCTCCCCGATCTCTGAGGTCTGCTCCGGACGGCCCATATCCACGGTCACCGTCTCCACTTTTCCGTCTCTGACATGAAGGCTTAAATGGCGGATCCCCGCCAGAGTTTCCACGTCGATCTCTGTTTTATCCACAATGCCATGATCGTAAACGTACTTCCCCACACAGCGGATGCCGTTGCCGCACATGGTCCCCTGGGAACCGTCCAGATTATACATATCCATCTGGCAGTCTGCCTTCTCTGACGGCTTTATGAGGATCAGTCCGTCAGAGCCGATCCCGAAATTCCGGCTGCTGACGAACCTGGCCGTCTCCTCCGGACGTTCCACAGTCTCTTCAAAGCAGTTTACATAGACATAGTCGTTTCCCAGTCCCTGCATTTTTGTAAATTTCATTTTTCTACTCTCCGATATGCTCCATCCCCTGGGCGAGGATTGTTTCTATGTGGCTGTCTGCCAGGGAATAAAGAACGCTCCGGCCATCCCTGCGGAATTTTACCAGACGCATCTGCTTCAGGATCCGGAGCTGGTGGGAGATCGCCGACTGGCCCATATTTAAAAGGCTGGCAATGTCGCAGACGCACAGCTCCGACTGGCTTAAGGCATAAAGGATCCGGATCCTGGTGGAGTCCCCGAACACACGGAAAAATTCCGCCAGCTGCTGGAGCTCGTCTCCCTGGGGCATCACGTCCATGACCTGCTTTACCACCTGCTCATGGACGTGGATAAAATCACAGTGGGGGGCTATTTTTTCGTCCTCTTTTCTTCCCATTCTCTTCCCTCTTTTAGCGGACCAGAAGCTTACTGATCTCGAACTGCTCCTCTGAGATATCCTTTGTCATGTTCAGCGCTTCCTGGATATCGTAATCCACAAACCGGCCGCCTCTGTACGCTACGATCCGGTTGCTCTTTCCTTCCCATAAAAGCTCCGCCGCCTTGGCTCCCATAATGGAGGCGTAGACACGATCCTTACAGGTAGGGGTGCCGCCCCGCTGGATGTGGCCGATGATGGTGGCCCGGGTCTCGATCCCTGTGGCCGCCTCGATCCGTCTTGCCATGGACGTGGAGTGGCCGATCCCCTCGGCGTTGATGATGATGTGGTGCTTTTTTCCGCGCTTTCTGTTTTCAATAATACGATTGATCAGATACTGCTCATTGCCGTCATACCGCTCCGGCAGCAGGATATCCTCGGCTCCGTTGGCGATCCCGCACCACAGGGCAATGTATCCCGCACGGCGGCCCATTACCTCGATGATGCTGCACCGCTCGTGGGAGGTGGACGTATCCCTTACCTTATCAATAGCCTCCATGGCCGTGTTGACGGCTGTATCAAAACCGATGGTATAATCGGTACATGCGATGTCAAGGTCAATGGTTCCCGGAAGTCCGATGGTATTGATCCCCAGGGCAGAAAGCTTTCCCGCTCCCCGGAAGGAACCATCGCCGCCGATGACAACGACTCCGTCGATGCCGTGCTTTCTGCAGATCTCTGCACCCATCTTCTGGCCTTCCTCCGTCTGGAACTCTTCACAACGTGCTGTATAAAGGATCGTGCCTCCCCGGTTGATGGTATCGGCAACGCTGACGCTGTCCATATCCACGATCTCTTCCTGGAGAAGTCCCGCATATCCTCTCATGATGCCCTTTACCTTGAGGCCTTTATTGATGGCCGTCCTTACGACTGCACGGATCGCCGCGTTCATTCCGGGCGCGTCGCCGCCGCTTGTCAGTACGCCGATGGTCTTAACCTCTTTTTTTGCCATATGTTCATTCCTCCAAATTACCTGCATGCTCATTGATGCCTAATCCCTAGTTTAATCTATTTTATCCCGCTTTTCAATGGTTTTTTGCACAACTTTGACATTTTTTTCACCAAGTAAAGTGTACAGTTCCTCCAAAAGCCTTCCCTGGGCGTCGATGGCCCAGCTGGAGGACAGCCGTCTGAGCTTTCTCTCCTTCTTCAGATACATGACCACCCGGTCCTTCCCCTCGGATTCCCGGAGGACCGCCATGACGCTGTCCACGGTCCTTTCATAAAACTCCTGGTCCTCAAACTGGAGCCACAGCTCGTTGGGAATGGCGGAAAACGGGATCACTTCCTCACATACCAGCTTTCCCACCGGATCGTCTCCAATGGAAGCCCGGCCCCGTAAAAAGACCTTTGAATCCTCCGTCAGATACTGCTTGTTTTTCTCATAGATCTTCGGAAAGACCAGGGCCTCCACGGTCCCCACCATGTCCTCCAGGGACACAAAGGCCATCAGCTGGCTGGTGCGGGTGGTCTTTACCTTTTTGGCCGTGATCATGCCTCCCACCACCACAATGGAATTGTCCTCCACCACCGTATGGCCGTCCTCATCCACGATGAAATCTGAGGTCCGGGCCGTCACGTTCTTCTGCCACAGTTCCTGGTATGCCTCCATGGGATGGCCGCTGACGTAGATCCCCAGGGTCTCCTTTTCAAAGGCCAGGAGTGTCTCCTTATCAAATTCCCCCACATCCGGGAAGGACACCTGGAAATTGCCTTTGTCTTCCTCCGGCGCAATATCGAAGAAGCTCATCTGCCCCTCCATCACTGTCTTTTTCTCCCGTGCCTTGTTTTCCAGGAGCTCCGATGAAACGTACAGCTTCTGCTTCCTGGTGCCTGGAAGGGAATCCAGGGCACCGGATTTTATGAAGCTCTCCAGGGTCCTCTTATTGACCTCCCGGTTGGACATCCTGGATACAAAATCCTCCAGGGTGGGAAACGGCCCGCCCGCCTCCCGCTCGGAAATGATCACCTCCACCACAGCCCGTCCCACGCTCTTAATGGCCGAAAGCCCGTAGCGGATGCTGTTCCCGGAAACGGAAAAGCCGCTCACGCCCTCGTTGATATCCGGGGGCAGGATCCCGATCCCCATGTTCCGGCAGGCCAGGATATATTCTGACACCTTTGTGACATTATCCATGATGGAGGTCATAAGGGCGGCCATGAATTCCCTGGGATAGTAGTATTTTAAATAGGCCGTCTGATAGGCCACCACGGCGTAGGCCGCCGCATGGGACTTATTGAAGGCGTATTTGGCGAAATCCGTCATGTCGTCAAAGATCTGGTTGGCCGTCTTTTCATCGATGCCGTTGGCCGCACAGCCCTTTACTCCCTCTTCCTCGTTGCCGTAAACGAAATTCTTCCGCTCCCTGGCCATGACGTCCGCCTTTTTCTTGGACATGGCACGGCGCACCAGGTCGCTCCTTCCCAGGGTATACCCGGCCAGGTCCCGGACGATCTGCATGACCTGCTCCTGGTACACGATACAGCCGTAGGTGGGCTTTAAGATATGCTCCAGCTGGGGGCAGGTATAGGTGATGGCCGCCGGATCGTTCTTTCCCTTTAAATATTTGGGGATGAAATCCATGGGGCCCGGACGGTACAGAGAGATCCCGGCGATAATGTCCTCCAGGCTCTCCGGCTTCAGTTCCTTCATGAAGCTCTTCATTCCGCCGCTCTCCAGCTGGAACACGCCGTCGTCCTTTCCCGTTCCGATGGACTCCATGACCTTTTTATCATTGAAATCAATGTGATCCAGATCCAGCTTTACGCCGTGGTCCTTCTGGATCATGGCCACGGCATCCTGGAGCACGGTCAGGGTCCTGAGCCCCAGGAAGTCCATTTTCAAAAGTCCTAGCTCCTCCAGTGTGGTCATTGTAAACTGGGTGGTGATGGTGCCGTCGGAGCCCCGGGACAGGGGCACGTATTCATCGATGTTCGTCCGGCTGATGACCACTCCGGCCGCATGCATGGACGTATGCCTGGGAAGCCCCTCCAGCCGTCTGGACATGTCGATGAGCTTATGGACCTGCTCATCGGTATCGTAAAGGGCCTTGAGCTCCGGATTTTTCTTTAAGGCCAGGTCCAGGGTGATGTTTAACTCCGCCGGGACCATTTTGGAGACCTGGTCGCAGAGGCTGTACGGCAGGTCCATGACCCTTCCCACGTCCCGGATCACGCCCCGGGCTGCCAGGGTACCAAAGGTGACGATCTGGGCCACCTGGTCTTTTCCGTATTTCTCCACCACGTAGTCGATGACCTCCTGGCGGCGTTCATAGCAGAAATCCACGTCGATATCCGGCATGGACACCCGCTCCGGGTTCAGGAACCGCTCGAACAGAAGCTGGTAGCGGATGGGATCGATGTTGGTGATCTTTAAGCAGTAGGAAACGATGCTGCCGGCTGCGGAGCCGCGGCCAGGGCCCACGGCGATCCCATGGGATCTGGCAAAGTTTATGAAATCCCATACAATAAGGAAGTAATCCACATAGCCCATGCGCTTTATGACGCCCAGCTCATATTCCAGCCGCTCCTTTAAGGTCCCGTCGTCCTCCGGATACCGCTCCTTAAAGCCTTCGCTGCACAGATGGTTTAAATAGCCCCAGGAATCGTAGCCCTCCGGCACCTCATAGCGCGGCAGCTTTGTGACGCCGAATTCGATCTCCACATTACAGCGCTCTGCGATCTTTGCCGTATTGTCAATGGCCTCGGGGATGTAGGAAAACAGCTCCCGCATCTCCTCCTCGGATTTCACATAATACTGGCCGCCCTCATACCGCATCCGGTTTTCATCGGCCACCTTTTTTCCCGTCTGGATACATAACAGGATATCGTGGGCCTCCCAGTCCTCGGCATTGATATAGTGGCAGTCGTTGGTGGCTGCCAGAGGGATATCCAGCTCTCTGGAAAGGCGGATGACCCCCTGGTTCACCTGGCGCTGCATGGGGATCCCGTGATCCTGGAGCTCCAGGAAATAATTTCCCCGTCCAAAGATCTCCTGGTATTTTAAGACGGCCTCCTTCGCCTCCTCGTAAAGCCCCCGCGCCAGGAACCTGGGCACCTCTCCGGCCAGACAGGCGCTTAAGGCGATGATCCCCTTATGGTACGTCTTAAGTACCTCCATATCCACCCGGGGCTTATAATAAAAGCCGTCCACATATCCCTTGGAAACGATCTTCATCAGATTCTGGTAGCCTTCGTTATTTTCCGCCAGAAGCACCAGATGGTAATACCGGTCCTCGCCATGGACGTTTTCCCGGTCAAACCTGGAGCCAGGGGCCACGTAGACCTCACAGCCTAAAATGGGCTTGATCCCCGCCTCCCTGGCTGCCCGGTAAAAATCAATGACGCCGTACATGGCCCCGTGGTCGGTGATGGCCATGCTGTCCATTCCCAGCTCCTTTGCCCTGACCGCCAGCTCTTTTATTTTACTGGAACCGTCCAGGAGACTGTACTCCGTATGGACGTGTAAGTGTGTAAAAGCCATCTGCTGCCTCCTCCGTTAAAAAGAGGCTGTTTCCTATGGGAAAACAGCCTCCTGGACTTAATTATTGCTCAGATATTTCTCAATATCGTTGATCGCCTTTTCTTCATCTGCTCCGTCAGCCGTAACGACCACCTGTTCACCAACCGGAAGGTCCAGTGTCATCATCCCCATGATGCTTTTGGCATTGACTTTTTTATTGTCGCTCTGAACATAAATCCTGCTTTCATAGCTGCTCGCAAGCTGAACCAGCATTGCAATCGGACGTGCCTCCAGACCGGAAGCCAATTCAATAGTAACGGTCCGTTTTGTCATAACAATCCTCCTCATAACACATGGACAGCAAACCTCACTGTCCAGCTCCCTGCTCCTCCCTCAGGCGTTCTGCCAGTTCGCAGAGCTTTCTCAGCCGGTGGTTGACCCCCGACTTTCCAACAGGCGGTTCCAGGTCTTCACCCAGTTCTTTCAGCGTCGCTTCTGGCTTTTCAAGCCGCGCCCTGGCGATCTGCGCCAGCCCTGGCGGCAGGCTCTCAAACCCGGCCGTATCCCGAATGAAAACAATATCGTTGATCTGCTTCACCGCAGCGGACACCGTTTTGTTGATGTTGGCCGTCTCACAGTTTACCTGGCGGTTGACATTTCCTCTCATCTCCTTCAGGATCCGGATATTTTCCAGCTCCATAAGTGACAGGTGGGCTTCCATCACATTCAGCATGTCGACGATCTGACTTCCCTCTTTAATATATGCCACATAGTACCGTTTCCGCATGACAATTTTTGCCTCTATGTCAAAAGTCGCCATAATGGACTGGATCTGCCGGGCCTTGGGCTCCGTGGCACAGACGATCTCAAAGTGATAAAACTTTTCCGGATCGCTGATGGAGCCGGACGCCAGGAAGGCACCTCTTAAAAACGCGCGGCGGCAGCATGGATTCTGTACCACCACGTTTCCAACCACCGACAGGTTTTCTCCGATCTCCCCGTCTTCGGAAAGCAGCTTTGTGGCCTTCAATACCCGGAGCGCATCCTCGTGCTGTTTTACACAAACGGAATAGACCCGGTTCTTTCCCAGGTGCGCATTCCGGCGTATCGATATGTCAGCTTCTATATTAAATGTTTTTTTCAATAAAGTAAAGCACTTTCTTGCAACTGTTACATTTTCCGTATGGATCTTGATGGTATACCGGTCGTCCCCCGATATCTGGATCCCTCCGCAAAGGCTCAGGATCGCCGCGATCTCTGCGATCTGACAGTGCCTGGCAGGACTCATCTGCCGGGACAGCTCCTCCTTGATTCTGGCAGAAAATGACATCTATCTCACTCCATCCACATCTGCATCCCGGTGCTCCATGCGCACCTCGTACCGTTCCGCCTCTTTCAGGCGCTTAAATACCTCATGGGCAATGGCCACAGACCGGTGCTTCCCTCCGGTGCAGCCCACGGCGATCACTAACTGGTTCTTCCCCTCCTGCTCATACCTGGGGATCAGGAAGCGGAGAAGGTCCATGAGCTTTTCTAAAAATTCTGCGGCCGTACCGCCCTGCATCACGTAGTCCCGCACCGGCTCCTCCATCCCCGTATGGAACCGCAGCTCCTCCACATAATAGGGGTTTGGCAGAAACCGCACGTCAAATACCAGGTCCGCGTCCGACGGGATCCCATATTTAAAGCCAAAGCTCAGGACTGTGATAAACAGGCTGCTCTTTTCCCGGTCCCTGGAAAAGAGCGTCCGGATCTCCTTTTTCAGCTCCTTTGTAAGGAGCTTGCTGGTATCCAGCACATAGTCGGCCTCGTCCTTTAAAAAGGCCAGCTTCTCCCTCTCCAGGCTGATGCCCTTTTCCACCCGGCCGGACCGGGACAGGGGATGGCTCCTCCTGGTCTCCTTATAGCGTTTTATGAGCACCTGGTCGCTGGACTCTAAAAACAGGATCTCAAAGGGATAGGAATTCTCCCGCCATTTATTGATGATGGTCTGCAGCTGGGGCAGCTCCCGCCCGCTGCGTATGTCGATGCCCAGGGCGATATCACTGGCGTTGTTCTCGTCCCTTAAGGTCAGCTCTGCAAATTTCTCTATGAGCAGGATGGGCAGGTTATCCACACAGTAGAACCCCATATCCTCAAAAAATTTCAGAGCCGTCGATTTGCCCGCGCCCGACATGCCTGTAACAATGATCAGTCTCACGGCCGTTTCCTCCTAAAATCCGCCCAGGAGCTTTACCTCCAGCTCCAGCTCCACTCCGGACTGCTCCTGCACCCGTCTTTTTACCTCCATGCAGAGTCCGTAGATCTCCGACGCCGTGGCCCCGTTCTGGTTGATGACAAAGCCCGCGTGCTTTTCTGACACGGCGGCTCCCCCCAGCGTAAAGCCCTTAAGACCGGCTTCCTGGATCAGCTGGCCCGCAAAATGGCCCTGGGGTCTTTTAAAGGTGCTTCCGGCGCTGGGATATTCCAGCGGCTGCTTTTCCCTGCGCTTTGCGGAAAGCTCGTCCATCCGGGCCTTTATGGCCTCTGGCTCTCCGCGCTTTAAGGCGTATTCTGCCTCCAGCACCACATAGCCGTTTCCCGGGATACAGCTGGTACGGTAGCCCAGCTCCAGCTCCTCTGCCGGGATCCTCTTTATCTGGCCCTCCGGCGTCAGCACCGTGGCGGACAGAAGCACATCCTTTGTTTCCGATCCATAGGCCCCGGCGTTCATGACACAGGCTCCTCCCACGGTCCCAGGGATCCCGGCGGCAAATTCTAACCCTGTAAGGCCGCATTTTAAGGCCAGACTGGCAGCTTTTGAAAGCAGAACGCCGGAGCCGGCCCGCAGGATCTCCCCCTCGGTCTCCAGCCGGTCAAACCGGCTGGTGCTGATGATGAGGCCCGGATACCCCTGGTCGCTGACCAGAAGGTTGCTCCCGTTTCCCACGATGTACCAGGGCAGTCCGGCCTTTTGGAAGAGGGAGACCAGGGCCCCCAGCTCCTCTGCCGTTTCCGGCTCCGCATACCAGGCGGCCGGTCCCCCGGCCCGGAACGAGGTATGCATCTTCATTGGTTCATTGATCCTTATTTCCATGAAACCTCCTGTCAGCTCTTTCTGGCCAGGTTCGCCTGGACCCGGTTATAAAGCTCTTTGGCCGCATTGTAGCCCATTTTTTTCTGGCGGTAGTTGACAGCCGCCGACTCCACGATCACTGCCAGGTTTCTTCCCGGACGGATGGGGATGTCGTGGCAGATCACCTTATTGCCCAGGAACTCCGTATACTGGTCTTCCATGCCCAGACGGTCGTATTCCTTGCTCTTATCCCACTCCTCCAGACGGATCACCATGTTGATGGACTGGGTATCCTTGACGCTCTCCACGCCGAAGAGGGTCTTCACGTCAATGATCCCGATGCCGCGGAGCTCAATGAAATATTTGGTGATATCGGGAGCGGAGCCCACCAGGGTCTCGTCGCTCACCTTCCGGATCTCCACCACGTCGTCGCTCACCAGCCGGTGGCCCCTTTTGATGAGCTCCAGGGCCGCCTCGCTCTTTCCGATGCCGCTTTCCCCCGTAATGAGAACGCCCTCACCAAACACGTCCACCAGAACGCCGTGGATGCTGATGCAGGGAGCCAGCTTGGCCTTTAACCAACGGGTCACCTCCGCCATCACGTCCGAGGTGGGCTTTGCAGAGGACAGGCAGGGAACGCCGTAATGGCAGCAGAGCGCCAGCACGTCCTCACCCGGCTCCTGGCCGCGGCAGAATACGATACATGGGATCTTGCTGGACAAAAGCTTGTCATACATGGCCTTGCGCCGCTCTGTGGTAAGGCCGGAAAGATAAGCCAGCTCCACATTTCCCAGCATCTGGACCCTCTCGTTATCGAAATGATCGTAAAAGCCCGTCAGCTGCAGGGCCGGACGGTTCACGTCCGGATGGGATAAAACGATCTTGTCGGCATCGATCTCCGGCGTAAGATTTCTGAAATCCATTTTTTTTATCAGTTCCGTAATAGTAACCCCGTACATATTATTCTCCTTCCTGGCGATTCATTCCCGGGCTTTCCGGACCGGATCCCTTTCCTTCCAGCTCCCCGTGGAAAAATCCATATACACTTTCTGCTGCCCGCCGGTTCATCCCCTCAGTGGAGGAAAGCTCCTCCAGGCTGGCGTCCCGGATGGCCTCCAGGGATTTAAACCGGCGCATCAGCGCCTTTCTCCTGGCTGGCCCGATGCCCTCAATATCATCCAGGACCGAGCGGACCTGGCCCTGGCTCCGGAGGCTCCTGTGGTATTCGATGGCAAACCGGTGGGCCTCGTCCTGGATCCTGGTGATCAGCTTAAAGCCCTCGCTGTACCGGTCAATGGGGATCTCCACATTCTGGTAATAGAGGCCCCGGGTCCTGTGGTTATCGTCCTTGACCATGCCGCAGACCGGGATGGAGAGCCCCAGACGCTCCAGGACCTTCAGGGCCACGTTTACCTGGCCCCTTCCGCCGTCCATCATGATCAGATCCGGGAAGCGTGTGAAGCTCCCGAACCGTTCCATATTTCCCGGCTCCCCGTCCGCCGTCTCCATGGCCATAAGCTCTTCCCGCTCCGAAAGACCGTGCTCAAACCGTCTGGTGAGCACCTCCTCCATGGAGGCGTAGTCGTTGGGCCCCTGGACCGTTTTGATCTTAAATTTGCGGTAATCGTTGCGCCTGGGCCTTCCGTCCTCATAGACTACCATGGAGCCCACCGACTCAAAGCCGCTGATATTGGAAATATCGAAGGCCTCGATCCGCTTCACTCCGGAAAGCCCCAGCCATTCTCCCACCTGGTTTATGGCTCCTATGGTCTTAAGCTCTTCCCTTTTGATCTTTTCCTTATCCTGGGACAGGACAAGAAGGGCGTTTTTGGCCGCCAGCTCCACCAGCCGTTCCTTCTGCCCCTTTTTGGGGATCACAAATTTTACGTTCTGGCCCCGGCGCTTTGTAAGCCACTGGCCCACCAGCCCCATTTCCTCAAATTCCTGCTGGACCCAGACCTCCCTGGGGATAAACGGCGTTCCGGCGTAAAACTGCTTTATGAAGCTGCCGATGATCTGGCTGTCGTCTCCGGCCGTGGAGGCCGAAACGTGGAAATGCTCCCGGCCAATGAGCTTTCCGTAGAT
>NZ_JAXXBR010000028.1:0-23912 GCF_037242085.1 Alitiscatomonas sp.
ATCGATCAGGCATCCTTGAGCTTGCTGAGAAACGCATTTGAGTTTGCATTGAGAGAAACCAAAAAGGAAAACAAGGAAATATACAATCCTCACAAAAATAAGGGGTGATATCGTTTGGAGAGTACCGACCACAAATCCAGGCGGCTAATCCGATATTATGTCCGGCTGACTGGGACGAGGAACCCAGTTACGATTGCAAAGGCCGCCGGGATCCGGATCGCCATTGTCCCTCTGGGTAACATCCTGGGGAATTACAAACTCATAAAGCGAAAGCGCTGGATCTTTGTAAATTCGGACATACCGGTGGACAGCCCGCTGTTTCTGGTTATCGTGGCGCATGAACTTGGCCACGCACTTCTCCATCGGAAGGAGAATTGTGCCTTTA
Source organism: Alitiscatomonas sp. (assembly GCF_037242085.1). Classification (NCBI taxonomy): domain Bacteria; kingdom Bacillati; phylum Bacillota; class Clostridia; order Lachnospirales; family Lachnospiraceae; genus Alitiscatomonas; species Alitiscatomonas sp. The sequence continues at coordinate 386 of NZ_JAXXBR010000028.1, forward strand.
TAAAAAATAAAACCCTGTTATTGACATCGGGGATTGAGCGGGAAGCTAACCGGTTTGCGGCTGAGCTGCTCATTGATGACGATATGATATCCGAATATAGGGGGTGTACCATTGAGCAGTTTTGTAGCTGCACCGGATACCCAAAAGAGCTGATCGAATTAAGATTAAAATAAAAATAGGGGGCGCTATGAAAAAGTTAAAAATTATCGGCATATTTCTTTTTGGACTTCTTTCCTTTGTTGGAATTTCCCAACGTGACATCCCCGGCGGAGAAAACAACCTCTATGCAGGAGTCGCATGCCTGTTTTTATCTCTACTGCTTCTTTTTTCACTTAGAAAAAAGAAAAATATTCCTGACAAAAGCGAAGTTTTTCTCCCTCCACAGGATGTGTCGGGTTTAAATGAGACAAAAGAAATACCTCCTTCGGATCACGAAGAGGAATACTGTAACCCCAAAATGGAACATGTCAACAGTATTCGCACCGTATCATTATTTTTAAAATGGTGTAAAAAACACCCCCGCATTTTATGTACGGAACAATACCCCTCTTACATGAATTATAGCTGGGGGATAGAAAATCCTTTGCAGTTTCATAAACAGCTAATCCAAGAGGGGTATCTTGTCGAAATGGATTTAAACCAGAAACTTAAGGCTTTAAAAGTAGTTGACCTGAGAGATATTTTGAGATCACAGAATTTACCTGTGAGTGGAAAAAAACAAGAATTAATTGACAGGATACTGAAGCACGCAGATTTATCATTAATTTCCCTAAATGGAGAGAATCAAAAAGAATACTGTTTATCCTCAAAAGCACTCGACTTTCTGTCTAAATGCGATGATATAACATCTCTGGAAATTGGACGCTCTGATATAGAGAGCTATGAAATGGATGGAGTGGAAAAGTATGAGATCCTTTCTGCACTGGATGACAAGACCTGTGAAATCTGTGGAGAATTGGACGGAAAAATATTCCTCGTAGAAAATGCTGTTATAGGACTAAATTTTCCACCATTTCATGCCGGATGCCGGTGCACCACAGTCCCCCACTATGATGATACTCCGACCGAAGGTCTCACCAGGGTGGCCAGGGATCCGGAGACGGGAAAGACCATAGAGGTACCTGGAGATATGACCTATAAGGAATATAAAGAAAAGTATTTATAAGCTCCTCTGCTCACAGGCGGAGCAATTTCAAAGAGGGGGATATCCGAAGGAAATGATCGAATTAAGATTAAGATAAAAATAGGGGGTACATGTATGAAAAGAAAATGGTATTTACAGACGTGGTTTATTGGAGCTCTACTCTTCCTATGGCCTTTTGTTATTCCCGGTATAGCGGGCATAATTCTTTTAATTTTGCAGTACGCAAATGACAGGAAATTATGGCAGAATTACTCAAACCTGGAAAGTCAGTCCCATAAATACGATGCCACAAAAAATGACTTAGATCAATTACAAGAGCAGTATGCGTCCCTTGAAAAGATGCTCACGCCAGAAATGAAAGACGCACGAGAATTACAACTCCTCATCAGTAATTTACAATCTGAAAAGGAATCCGAATTATCTGAACTTGAACAGATCCATCGGGATACAAAAGCAGCTGTGGCCCAAAAAGAACAAGACCTACAACGCTTTGATAGGGAAATTGCCAATCGGAAAAAGCAAATTATCCAGTTGGATGACGAAATTCTTGTTCAGGAATTTGGATTATATAAACCACAATATAACTTTGCGTCCGCTCTTGACTACAAAGAGAAACTCGAGCAAATACGCGCACGGCAAAAAGAGTTAATAAAACAGAAATCTGCTGTTGTCGGAAATACAAACTGGGAAGTTAATGGGAGTAAGGCGCAAGGAAGAAAGATGGTTAATGATACTCAAAAGTTGCTTTTACGTGCTTTCAACAATGAATGCGACGATCTGATTTCTCGTGTGAAGTATACTAACTTCGACGCTTCTCTGGATAGAATTTATAAATCGGCGGATACAATTTCCAAATTAGGGACTGTTATGGGAATTTCTATTAATCAAAACTATCTTAATCTGAAAATTAAGGAGCTCCGCTTAGCTTTTGAATATGCCCAGAAAAAGCAGCAGGAGAAGGAAGAACAGAAGGCTGCCCGTGCTGAACAGAGAGAACAGGCCCGCATCCAGAAAGAAATTGATGAGCAACGTAAGAAAGTCGAGAAGGAACAGAGCCATTACCAGGCGGCCTTTAAACGATTACAGCAACAGCTCGAACAGTCCCCTGAAAATGCAGACCTTTTAGCCAAGAAAACTGAACTGGAGAATCATCTCCTGGATATTGATAAAGCATTAGCTGACATTGATTACCGACAGGCAAATATGCGGGCGGGATATGTGTACATCATCTCCAATATCGGTGCTTTTGGAGAGAATGTATTTAAAATTGGGATGACCAGGCGACTCGATCCCCAAGATCGTATCGATGAGTTGGGGGATGCGTCCGTCCCATTTAACTTTGATGTCCATGCAATGATCTTTTCGGATGATGCGCCGGCACTCGAAAATGCGTTACACAAAGCCTTTGAAGATAGAAAATTAAATATGGTAAATCAGCGACGTGAATTTTTTAATGTTACATTAGATGAAATAAAAGAAGTTGTAAAGAAAAACTTTGATAAAACAGTGGAATTTGTTGATGTTCCTGATGCTGAGCAATACCGCGTAAGCATGAAAATGAAATCCACCAGGAAACAGGCATCCTAACATTTTTCTTTTAAAACAGGAAAACCGCCCGGTGTTACCAGCACCAGACGGCTTCCATAGATTTCTCTTACCAGGATCTCCCGGAAAGATATATCAGATTAGACACCTGGATTATATCATCTCCGGAGCGCTCTGGCAAGGGGCGTATTTTTTATACCCAACACCCATACAATCTATACGAGGAGATGATGTAATGACAAGCACTACTGCCCTTAAGGTCGGCGCCGCCTATATCCGGGTCAGCACTGACGGCCAGATGGACCTGAGCCCTGAGTCCCAGCTGGAGTCCATTGTCCAGTATGCCAAGAGCAGCCGGATCGTGATCCCGAAAGAATACATCTTCATGGAATCCGAGGGACGGAGCGGGAAAAAGGCCGACAACCGGCCGGAATTCCAGCGCATGATCGCCACTGCCAAGACTACCCCAAAGCCCTTTGACTGTATCCTGGTCTGGAAATTTTCCAGATTTGCCAGGAATCAGGATGAAAGCACCTTCTACAAGGGAATGCTGCGGAAAAAGCTGGGCATCGATGTGATCAGCATCTCGGAACCGGTCCTGGATGGTATGTACGGCCGTCTGATTGAAATGATCATCGAATGGCAGGATGAGTTTTACTCTTACAATCTGGCCCAGGATGTCACCCGCGGCATGAAGACCAAGGCCCAGAACGGAGGGTACCAGTGCCGCCCGCCCCTGGGATACCGGATCCCGTACCACAATGCGACCCCGGAAATCGTTCCGGAGGAGGCAGAAATTGTCCGGATGATCTTTGACCGGTATGTAAACCACAAGATGAGCATCTTTGCCCTAACCCGGTATCTGAATAGCCTCGGCCTTAAAACCAGCCAGGGAAAGCCCTTTGAAAAAAGGTCCCTGGAATATATCCTCCAGAATCCTGCCTATGCCGGGATCGTCCGGTGGAACAGGACCTGCAACGAGACCAATGAGATCCGGGACCGGTCTGAGTGGATCGTGACCAAGGGGACCCACCCGGCGATCATATCCGAGGAGCTGTATAACCAGGCGATGCTCCGGTTCGAGTCCGAGTACCGGCCGAAAAACGCAAAACCGGCCGAAGTGACAAAGCACTGGCTCTCCGGTATGCTCAAATGCTCTGCCTGCGGCCGTACTCTCTCCTCCTGTGTACGTCACACGAAGTCCGGAGACCATTATTCTTTCCAGTGCTATGGCTATCTGAAAGGCAAATGCCGGGCCAGCCACTATGTCACTGAAAAAGATATCGCCGCGGCGGTATTGAACGCCCTACAGGAGGTCCTGGAGGCCGGAACCGTCGATTATGAGGTTAAGTCCGTGGTAAAAGCTGAGGACAGCCATGAAATGGAACTGCTGAAAAATATGGTAGACCGGCTGGAACTGAAGGAGAAGCGGGCGAAGGCAGCCTATATGGACGGGATCGACTCCCTGGAGGAGTACAAGCAGAATAAACTCCTGATCCAGAAGGAGCGGGAGACCCTGGCCGAATCCTTAAAGCAGCTGGAAGCGGCCGGGCCGGAAGAGAACGCAGACAGCGGCAGCCAGGAACGGCAGATGCTGGATCACATCCGGTCCGTTACCGACATACTGCGGTCTGATCGCTTTTCTGCTCTCCAGAAAAATGTCGCTCTCCGCAGCATCGTAGACCGGATCGTTTTCCACAAAGATACCATGCACATCGATGTTTTCTATTATTTAAAAGAACAGAGCCGGGAGCAGGATCCCCGCAACCCCGCATAAAACCTAGCTTTTTTGATGTGTATACGCAAAAGCAAAAAGGTCATCCACCCCGGACACGTCACCTGTCTCCCATCGCAGTACTGGGTCAGGATCGGCTGCTTCACCTCCGGCCTGGACAGATAATTGTCAAAAATATCATCCACCACAACAGAAATGGATTCATAGATGTTGCGGCCATAGATCCATTTATGGTCATAGGCGGTGGACGAGGTAATGGTAAAATCGTATCCCTGGTTCCTGTACCATTCCGTGTATACACGATTCAGGGTAAAGGACATGATGGCCAGCACATTGGCTATTATGGATGATTTTGGCCAGGTGGCATAGATCTCACTGGACGCTACATTTTTAATATAATCCCTGTATGGAACGTAATAGTCGGGGGCCGATGCGTTGGTGGGGACACCGTCATGGACGATCACCGTCTGGGGGACCACTACCCGGGAAAGGACGATCTCACCGCTTCCGGTCACAGGCTTGATCTCACCCTCTACGATCTTAGGCGGATAATTTCCGTATAAAGTGTGATCGGGGATCGTAATATCCTCTTCTCCTCCAAGATCCGCCGCCGGGATCATCCTGGCCGGCTGGATCGCTGTGGCGTCTGCCAGGATCTCTGTTCCGGAGATCACCAGAGGTTCGTATCCCGGCGCTGTGATGCGGATCGTATATTCTGCGTAAGGCCTCTCCCCGGACGGAGCCAGGCTAAGCTCCGCCGGAGGGGCTTCCAGAGCCACATTTTCTGTCTGGCCGGAGCTGTCTGTCCTCACTTCCTCCAGAATCTCCTCCGGCGTCTCTGTCTTTGATATGGAGATGCTGGCATCTGTGACCGGAAAATTATTTGTATCTGAAACCACATCTACCTGCAGATAACCTTGTGCCATGTCTGCCTCATAATAAAGAATGTTAGGATAGCATATGCGCCAGGACGGATGGAGTTTCCCTGTCAAATAGAAAGAATCATTCAAAAAAACAAAAAAATTTCAAAAAAGGGCTTGTGTAAATGATCCTTTTGTGGTAGTATATAGGCACTGGGGCATTAGCGCAGTTGGGAGCGCGTTTGAATGGCATTCAAAAGGTCGTGGGTTCGAATCCCATATGCTCCACTTTTTCTTTTTTGCAGATATGGTTCATCGGTAGAACGCTAGCTTCCCAAGCTGGAAAGGCGGGTTCGACTCCCGTTATCTGCTGTATCAGACCTCTTATAGTTGTTGAAAGATCCAATAACTATAAGGGGTTTTTTCATCTGTTCTTCCCAGCCCGTCTCCCATCCTGGGTTTCTCTGTAACTTCCAGCCCATAAAAAGGCCTCCCGCTGCACCATACAGCGAAAGGCCTTTTTTCATATCGGGGGTGATTTCCAGTCTTATTTTTTGAATTTTGTCAGGGATACTACGAGGGCTGTACAGCCAACGAGACCGATGACGTTGGGAAGAACCATGAGCTGGTTGAACATATCGGACAGAGCCCATACCAGATCAGAAGAGGTGGTGGTTCCCAGGAAGATAAAGATCAGAGAGATGATCGTATAAACGGTCACGCCCTTCTTGCCAAACAGGTACTCCGTATTTACCTTACCGAACATATTCCAGCTGAGGATCGTGGAGAACGCGAAGAAGAACAGAGCGACTGCCACGAATTTCGCACCCAGATCCGCACCAAACACAACGCCGAAGGCGGTCTGGGCCAGGTTCGTGTTGTTAAGCACATTTACGATCTCTCCGGTGTAGCCTGCTGCTAAGGGGCCATCGGGAGTGTAAAGCGTACAGATCACGATCAGAGAGTTTAAGGTAAGAACTACGAAGGTATCGATGAAAACACCGATCATAGCCACACAGCCCTGCTCGTGGGGCTCTTTTACGTTTGCCTGTGCATGAGCATGAGGTGTGGAACCCATACCAGCCTCATTGGAGAACAGGCCGCGCTTTGCACCCTGGCTGATGGCTGCCTTTAATGCAGTACCAAAAGCACCGCCGACGATGGCCTGGGGCTGGAAGGCATATTTGAAGATCATCCCAAAAGTTGCCGGAACATACTGGATCCTTGCGATCAGGACAACAACGCCGCCCAGAAGGAATACAGCTGCCATGATGGGAACCAGCTTCTCCGTAACGGAAGCAAGACGCTGAACGCCGCCAACGAAAATAAATCCACATACTGCTACTAAAATGATACCAACGATCCAGGACGGAACACCAAAGGCTGTGCTGAAAGTAGAGCCGATGGAGTTGGACTGTACCATACAGCCGGTAAAGCCCAGAGCCAGGATGATGGCAATGGCGAAGAAGGCTGCCAGGAATTTTCCAAGGCTGCCCTGGAAAGCAGTGCGGATGTAGTAAACAGGTCCGCCAAGATACTGACCGTCTTCATTTTTCACACGTGTCTTCTGGGCTAAAACTGCCTCGGCATAAATGGTCGCCATACCGAAAAACGCGATGATCCACATCCAGAAAATAGCTCCAGGACCGCCGGTCAGGATCGCACCAGAGGCGCCGACGATATTACCGGTACCAACCTGGGCAGCGATGGCTGTGGCCAGCGCCTGGAAGGAGCTCATTCCGCTCTCATGCTTCTTGCCGCTTAAAGTCAGGTTTCCGAATACCCGCTTCATACCTTCTCCAAAGCAGCGTACCTGAACGAATTTCGTCTTGAAGCTGAAGTACAGGCCGGCTCCCATAAGAAGGAATACCAGGATATAGTCAGACAGATATCCATTAATGGTATTCACGATAGGCAGTAAGGTGTCAGTTAATGCTTGCATAGTATTTCCTCCTATTATTGCATAATGTGATCCCGGCAGGAGCCGGAATCCTTACAGCTTTGCTGGTCTGGAGTTCCAGACCATAGGGGACATATGTATACAATAAAATCTTAAAATCTCCCCCTGCGGAATGCATATTCCGGCGTCTGGATCACCAGGCAGCCTTCCGTATCCTACCCCTCGGATACCTTTTTTCTATGTATCTGCATTTCCGTATAGATTTTATCGATTACATATTTAATATACCATGTTGCACAAATGATGTCAATTTATTACCATCTGTTTTTATTGGTTTTTCTTTATTATTTTTACTTCATCTTTAATTTTTTTATATTTTTTTAACATATTTGACTGCAAAATTCACGGATGCCATGGCATCTTTGCAATACGCGTCGGCGCCGATGGAATTGGCATACTCCTCTGTGAGTACCGCGCCGCCCACCATGATTTTAGCCCAGGGTGCCTTTTCCCTTAAAAGCCGGATGGTCCTCTCCATGGCAGGGACCGTGGTTGTCATAAGGGCGCTCAGCCCCACCACAGGGACATGGCCTTCCACAGCGGCGGCGGCAATGATCTCCGGCGGCACGTCTCTCCCCAGATCCATCACCTGGAACCCATAATTTTCCAGCAGGACCTTTACGATGTTTTTTCCGATATCGTGGATATCTCCCTTGACTGTGGCCAGGATCACCGCGCCCCGATTCTCCCGCTCCACTCCGTCTTTTGTCATCTTTTCCTTCATGATACCAAAGGCAGCCCGGGCAGCTTCAGCGCTCATTAAAAGCTGCGGAAGGAACACAGTTCCGGCCTCAAAGCCCTTTCCCACCTCGTCCAGGGCCGGGATCATCTCCCGGTTTATTACGGTCAGGGCATCTGCTGAAAGGAGGGCATTCCGGGCTGCCGTTTCAGCCGCCTGGATCATCCCCTTCTTTATGCTGCGCTTTAAAGGAGTCTCTGCCGGATCTCCTTCCAGCGCTGCCGGACCATAGGGACCTCCGGAACTTTCAGTTTCCCCAGTTCCCTGAGATCCGTTTTTCCGGATTCCAGCCGCCGCTTCCTTCCGGGCCTCCTGTTCTGCCTTCCTGGCCGCCTCCTCCTGCCCGTATTTTTCCACGTAGCCAGAGCAGTTCTCATCCATCCCATGGAGGACCAGAAAGCTCTTATAAGCGGCCGCCATGGCCGGGAGGCCAGGATTGATGATCGCCGCAGACAGGCCGTTTTCCAGCGCCAGCAGAAAGAACGCAGAATTGATATGCTCTCGCATGGGAAGGCCAAAGGATATGTTGGACACGCCCAGCACGGTTTTTCCTCCCAGCTCCTCCTTGACCCGTTTTACAGTCTCCAGGGTGGTCATGGCCCCGTTCTTATCCGAGCTCACAGCCATGCACAAGGCATCCACCAGGATATCCTTCTTCTCAATACCGTAGGAGGCCGCCGTCTCGTAAATCTTTTTCGCCACTGCAAGCCTTCCGGCCGCCGTTTCCGGGATCCCGTTTTCATCCAGGCACAGGGCCACCACCACGCCTCCGTACTTCCGCACCAGCGGGAACACCGCCTCCATGACCTCCTTCTTTCCGTTGACAGAGTTGACCATAGGCTTTCCGTTATAGATCCGCATGGCCTGTTCCATGGCCTTTACGTCTGAGGTATCGATCTGCAGCGGCAGATCTGTTACGCTCTGGAGCTCTCTTACGGTCTCTGTCATCACTGCCGTCTCATCGAGGCCGGGAAGTCCCACGTTCACGTCCAGGATATCCGCCCCATTCTCCTCCTGGGAGGCGGCCATGTTCAGGATATACGCCATATCCCGGTCCTTCAGGGCCTGCTTAAGCCTGGGTTTTCCCGTGGGGTTGATCCGCTCTCCGATGATCACAGGCCTTTCGCCCAGGATCACCGCCTGCCCGTAAGAGGAGACCACCGTCCGGTCCTTTTTTTCCACCGGAAGCAGAGGAAGCGGACCGCAGACCTCTCTAAGTCTCCGGATATGCTCCGGCGTGGTCCCGCAGCAGCCGCCAAGGACCGAAACTCCGCATTCCGCCATGGCCTTCATGGCCTGGGCAAAGCCGCAGGCATCGATGTCATACACGGTCCGCCCGTTCTCGCTCCTGGGAAGGCCGGCATTGGGATTTACCATCAAAGGAAGGGATGAGACGCTCCTTAAATGCTTCATGAACGGCAGCAGCTGGACCGGGCCCAGACCACAGTTCAGGCCTATGACGTCCGCTCCCAGCCCCTCCAGGAGGGCGGCCGCCGTTTCCACCGTTCCTCCCGTGAGCATTTTCCCCTTTTCGTCCAGAGTCACTGTGGCGAACACCGGAAGGGATGAGACCTCCTTGGCTGCCAGCACCGCTGCCTTTAACTCATAGCTGTCTCCCATGGTCTCAATGACGATCAGATCGGCTCCTGCCCGGACTCCGGCCTCCACCACCTCTTTATACGCCTTACACGCATCCTCGAAATCCAGATCCCCGCAGGGGGCCAGAAGCCGCCCCGTGGGCCCCAGATCCAGGGCCGCATATCCATGCCCGGCCTCCTTTACAGCCTCCTTTGCCAGGGAAACGCCCGCCGTTACAATGGATCCCAGGCTGTATCCTTCGTCTTTCTTATATTTGAACCCGTTGGCCCCAAAGGTATTGGCTGTCACCACATCGGCCCCGGCCCTTAAGTATTCCAGGTGGATCTCCTTCACGGCCTCCGGATGAGAAAGGTTCCATGTCTCCGGCAGCTCTCCCGGCAGAAGTCCCCACTCCTGGAGCATGCTCCCCATGCCTCCGTCAAAAAAGATCCGCTTCCGCTTCAGTTCATCCCTGATATCCATCTGTCTTTACGTCTCCCTTCCCTGTCCCAGGCTCCTCCTGTACGGACAGTCCTTTTTTTCACATGCCTCGCACCCTTCTGTCCGGCAGAAGCCCTTTACCGGACTGATCCCGATCACCGCCGTCACGGATTTGGACGGCATCATAAGGCCTCCCTCTGTCAGAGTGATCCCCAGGCGCTTCCCGGCCTCCAGCCCTCCCAGAAGGTCCTTCTGGACGCTTAACGGGAAATCTCCGTAGCCCGGAGAAAATCTTGGCCGCAGGTAAAGCCCCTTTTCCTCATATTCCTTTCGCCAGGACTCAAAATTCCTGTCACAGACCTCCTCGATCAGAGCCGCTGCTGCCGCCTGCATGACCACAGCCCTGGCCATAAAAAGCTTCCCGTACTTAAGGAGCAGACGGTCCACTCCCGTCCCCAGGGTCGCCGCCATCACAAGAACCCGGGCGCAGCCGCCCAGGTTCTTTAAAAGACTTCTGCTGGAGGTCTGGAAACAGCCGCAGTCCAGGCTCCCGTCCCGCACCGTCACCGGAAACTCCCGTACACAAATCCGCTCTTCTGATACCCGCAGGAGCTCTTTTATACATTCCTCTGCCAGTTCTCCTGTTTCCTCATCCGGGATCCGGTTCCCATATCCCAGATACCGGAACACCTCGCTCCTGCGGACCCTGTCCTCCATCATACCAGGATCTCCGATAAGCTGCTCTTGATCTGCTCCGCCACATCCGGCTTGTTCATGGAATAGATATGGATGGCATGGATCCCGTTGGCCACCAGATCGATGATCTGGGATACGGCATAGGCGACGCCCGCCTGCTTCATGGCCGCCGGATCGTCCCCGAACCTGTCTAACAGCATTTTAAAACGGGTGGGAAGGACCGTTCCGGACATGCTGAGGATCCGTTTCATCTGCTTTGCGTTTGTTACCGGCATGATCCCGGCCACCACCGGCACGGCGATCCCAGCCTCCCGGATCCTGTAAAGGAAGTTGTAGAACAGATCGTTGTCAAAAAACATCTGGGTCGTCAGGAAGCTGCAGCCTGCGTCCACCTTTTCCTTCAGATACCGGATGTCCTCTGCTTTATTCTTCGATTCGGGATGGCCCTCTGGATAGCAGGCGCCGCCGATGCAGAAATCTCCCATGGCCGCCAGCTCTGCCGCCAGGTCACTGGCGTGGCTGTAATCCTTTTCCACATGACCGTCCGAAGGGATATCCCCCCGGAGCGCCAGGATGTTTTCGATCCCGTTTTCCCTGAGCCGTTCCACCACGCCCATCACATGCTCCCTGGTGGAGGAAACACAGGTCAGATGGGCCATGGACGTGACTCCGTATTTTTTCGCCAGGCAGGCCGCCAGGTCCGCCGTATACTGGCTGGTGCCGCCGCCGGCCCCATAGGTGACGCTCATAAACGACGGGGAAAGCCTGGCGATCTCCACCGCCGCCTGCTCCACGGTCTCATATGCGCTCTCTTTTTTGGGAGGGAACACTTCAAAGGAAAGAACTGGTTTTTCCTGGGATAAGATTTCTGTGATCTTCATATCTTCTGCCTGCCTTTAGTCATTTTCTGTAATGAAGGTATGCTATCACAAAAATGCGTCCCTGTCTAATATAGAAAAAATACGTCTTGTTAAAGGTTTTTCCTATATCAAGTTGTTCTATACCAGGACCTTCTCCAGCTCCTCCAGATATTTCTGCCCCAGGGGACTTAAGGCTGCCCCCTTCCGTTTCAGATATCCGATGGTCATGGTCTCCTCCCCTTCCAGAAGGACCGCACAGTAATCGGAGCCGTTGAGCTCCTCACAGATGATGCCGGAGCAAAGGGTATAGCCGCAGAGACCCACCATCAGGTTTAAAATGGTGGCCCGGTCGCTGACCTTAATGGAGCGTTTGTAATCATAGGTACTGAGGACCTCCTCCGCAAAATAGAAGGAATTATACTGGCCCTGCTCAAAGGAAAGGCAGGGATATGGCTCCAGGTCCTCCATGGAGATCCTCGTTCTCCCAGCCAGGGGATGGCCCTTCCACATATATACATATACGCCGCAGTCCATCAGCAGCTCAAATTCCAGATCCATGGTGGAAAACAGCTTATAAAGCACCCGCTTATTGAATTCATTGACATAAAGGATCCCGATCTCGCTCCGGAAGTTTTTCACATCCTCGATCACTTCATAGGTGGTGGTCTCCCGCACTGCAAACTCGTATTCCTCCATGCCAAACTGCTTCACCATCCCGATGAAGGCACTGACCGCAAAGGTATAATGCTGCATGCTGACGGCAAATTTCTTCTTCACGTCCTTCTTTTCCACGTACCGGGACTCCATCAGCTCATACTGCTCTGTCACCTGCCTTGCGTATCCCAGGAACTCTTTGCCCTCCTCTGTCAGGATCACGCCCCTGTTATTTCTTAAAAATATCTCGATCCCGATCTCCTTTTCCAGCTCTCTGAGGGCCTGGGACAGACTGGGCTGGGAAATAAAGAGCTTTTTTGCCGCCTCGTTCATGGAGCCTGTGTCGGCGGCGGCGATCACATAGCGAAGCTGGGTCAGAGTCATAGTACACCTCCTGTTTTTCCTCCTATGATACACGAAAATCCATGGAAAAAAAAGAGAATTGTTGGAAATTGGCAGAAAGTATGGTATGATAGGGATACTATATCAAAAAGGGAGGCAAAATTATGAGCAAAGTCATATCCATCAGCCGGGAATTCGGCAGCGGCGGACGGGAGATCGGCTACCGCCTTGCAAAAAAGCTGGGGATTCCTTTTTATGATAAAGAGATCATCTCCATGGCCGCCGAAGACAGCAATATCTCCGAGGAAATCTTCCATGCCAATGATGAAGTGATCGGCCATAAAGAACGGATCGACTACCAATACGCCGTGATCGATCCCTTCTCTTCCACCTATGAGGTGCCCGTTTCTGACCAGCTCTTTGTGATCCAGTCCCGGATCATCAAAAAAATGGCCAGTCTGGGCCCCTGTGTCATCATCGGACGCTGCTCGGATGTGATCGTGGAAGACTCGTTCTCCGTGTTCATCTGCTCCAGCTTAAAAAAGCGGGTGGAACGGCTGCTCTCCCTGGAACAGGATGAGACTGTGGATGTAAAAAAAATGGAAGCAAGGATCCGTACCATCGACCAGAAGCGCCGGGATTACTACCAGTATTACAGCGGCAATGAATGGGGAAAGCCGAAGAATTACGATCTTTGCTTAAACAGCGGACGGCTGGGGATCCAGAAGTGTGTGGATATTGTTTCCAGCATGGTCTCTCTCACTTAAAACCGTTACGCTTTAAACAATTAAATTTTCTGTTGACAAAAGGGACCATCCGCTGTATGATGGTTTCCAGAACATGAGATTTCAGAAAGGACGCAGCAGATCATGAAGAATACCGCATGGAACGCTTCTTATTATTTCTTCTATTCTTTTCCGGGTTATTATTATAGCGCGGACTGCTTTTGCTGCGGAAAACAAACCTCTCCCGATTTCTCTTAAAGATTTCCGAAAACCAGGAGCCGGTGTTTGCATTCCCAGCAGACGCCGGTTTTTTCATGTCATAGGAATTTCAACCAGGAGGAAAACGAATATGATCATTATCTTAAAACGAAATGCCAATCCGGAGAAAGTAGAGATCCTGAAGCAGGAGCTTGAGCACAAGGGCTTTAAGCTCCATCTTTCCCAGGGAACCCAGACCTCCCTCATCGGCCTCATCGGCGACACCACATCGATCCATGAGGACTGGCTGAAGGCCATGGACGTGGTAGAGGATGTACGCCGGATCCGGGAGCCCTATAAAAAGGCCAGCCGGTCCATGCACCCGGAAAATACTGTGGTGGATGTCTGCGGCCAGAAGATCGGCGGCGGGCACTTCCAGGTCATTGCCGGTCCATGCTCCATCGAGACCAGAGAGCAGATCACCCAGGTGGCCGAGGATGTAAAGCGCTCCGGAGCCCGTCTTTTACGGGGAGGGGCCTTCAAGCCCAGGACCTCCCCCTATGCTTTCCAGGGACTCCATGAGCAGGGCCTGGATCTTCTTCTGGAGGCCAAAAAAGCCACGGGACTCCCAGTGGTCACAGAGATCATGAGCGCCGAGCACCTTCCTCTTTTTGAAGATGTGGACGTGATCCAGGTGGGAGCCAGGAATATGCAGAACTTCGAGCTTTTAAAGGAGCTGGGAAAGATCCGGAAGCCCATCCTTTTAAAGCGCGGCCTGGCCAACACCCTGGACGAGCTTTTAATGAGCGCCGAGTACATCATGGCCGGAGGAAACGAAAACGTCATCCTCTGCGAGCGGGGAATCCGCACCTTTGAGACCTCCACCAGAAATACCCTGGATATCTCCGCCATTCCCATGTTAAAGCAGAAGACCCATCTGCCGGTGATCGTGGATCCCAGCCATGCATCCGGGATCCGATTCATGGTAGAGCCCCTGGCCCTGGCAGCCATTGCCGCCGGAGCCGACGGTCTGATGATCGAGGTCCATAATGATCCGGAGAAGGCTCTCTGCGACGGAGCCCAGTCCTTAACTCCCCAGATGTTCGACACACTGATGAAAAAGATCCAGCGGACCGTGGATTTCTTCCGGATCCTGGACTGATACCCCATAAAAACAGCTATGACGGTGCCGATTGGCGGCTGTCATAGCTGTTTTCGCAGGTTCTGTTTTCCGATACATAATGGCTGTGTCGGGATCGGTTCTGGAGCGTGAAATTCTCAGCATCCGGTCCTGCCGTCTGCCTGGCCCCAGGGCTTTGGGCATATACGGCAGTTTTTTCCAGATATACCCAAAATTCCGGGGAAAACCGCCGGATTTTCCTTAAAGATCCAGATTTTTTGGGTATTGGAGAAAAAAGCACCGTTTTATGCCCAAAAGCGCCATCTATACCCTGTATAGGTATGTGCAGAATAAACTTTCATCCCTGGCAGCCTGTCTGCCCCTCAGTCCATCGCCTGGATCTGACAGACAGCTGCCGCAGTCCTCATTGGAGACGGCGAGGAGCTGCACACAGTATCTGGCCGGTATCCCAGTTAAGGACGGCTTTTCCATGCTGTAAACAAGAAGGAAGTCCGATTGCGGGCTTCTCCGCCTGCGGCGGGACGCTTCTGCGGCATAATTCCCTTCCGCCGCATGGCGATCCCCGCGGAGCGTTTTTTATGTCATGGGACGCACTTTCCTATGACATAGAAAAAAGCCCTTGACTTGCAAGGGCTTCAGCGGAGACGGTGGGATTCGAACCCACGTGCCGGGTATTAGCCGGCAAACGCATTTCGAGTGCGCCGCGTTACGACCGCTTCGCTACGTCTCCGTATACTTATGGGACAGACGGCCCGGAGTCTCCAGACCGCTGTTCCCTATTATACACGATATTTCTTCTTTTGTGTAGTGGAAAATCGAATTTTTTTCATTTTTTATTCTGCAGCTCCCCCGAAATACGAATCCACAGCCGCCGCGATCCCGGCCACCAGCTTATCCTGGTAGCTTTCGTCCTGAAGCCACCGGTCCTCGTCGGGATTGCTTAAAAATCCCGCTTCCACCACAGCCACCGGGATCTGGCTCCAGTTGATCTCGCCGGAATTGTCCACCTCCTGGACCCCGCGGTTTTTCGTTCCCGTCTGGGCGCAGATGTTGTCGATGATGGACTTGGCCAGCCGGTAGCTCTGGTCGTGGAGCTCCGCGTTATAGGGGTTCTGGGCCGTCATGCACATCCCCAGAGCGCCGTAAACGCTGGAGTTTTCCATGGAATTGGCATGGAGCCGGATGAAGATCTCCGCCTCACTGTCGTTGGCCATAGCTGACCGCTGGGAATTACTTAAGTTTACGTCATGTCCGGTACGGATCATCACCGTATGGTAGCCCCTGGCCTTCAGCTCCTTCTCCAGCTTTTTTGCCAGCGTCAGGGTCAGCTCATATTCCTTTACGCCGGATACGGCCCCCACGCCGCCCTGGGGCATTTTGGCCTTCATGGTTTCAGAGCCTGGGCCGATGGGCTCCTTTTCTGCATTGGGCTTGGCCTGGTGTCCGGCGTCAATGGCCACCGTATGGCCATTCCAGGGCACCTCTGCCTGGGCCTCAGCCGCCCGGCCGGATGCATCTGCCGGAACCGCTCCGGCTCCATCCACAGCCGGCTGGGGATCTTCCCCGGAGCTTCCGGGTGCGCCCTCCGGCCCCGCCTGGGGTTCCGCAGAACTGTCTTTTGCCGTCTGGGGTTCTGCTTCCGGGGCATCCGTCTCCTCTATCCATACCTCTACCAGATCCGAGGCCACATAGGCGGTCTTGCCGTCATACTCCACCTGGCTCCACTCTTCGTTATAGCCAATCCGCCGGAGCTTTTCCCCATTCTTTAACTGGACGTAGATCCTGGCGTCGGCCCGGTCCTCTTTTCTCACATTTAAAAGGTCCGCCTTTACCACCACGGTCTCATCCACAGGCTGGTACTTTTCCGTCTCCGGTTCTGCTGCTGCCGCTTCCTCCGGGCTGCTCTCCACGGCCTCTGTCCCGTCCTCTTCTGCCGCTGTCTCTCCCATGGTGATGACGGTCATATCCTCTGTCCCGGAAGCCGCTTCCGTTTCTGTTTCCAGCTCCATGGTCTGGTACCGGTTCATGCCGCCGCAGCCGGAAAGAAGAGCCGTCCCCAGGACGCACACCAGAAACAGGCGGAGGAGTTTCCGCCCTTTTATACGTTCTTTCACAGGATGGTCCCTCCTCCGAATATATGATCATTTTCATAAAATACTACGGCCTGTCCCGGGGTGATGGCCCGCTGGGGCGTTTCAAACCGGCATTCCACGGTCCCGTCCTCCCGTTCCCGGATCAGGCAGGGCGCGCCCTTATGGCTGTAACGGATCTTGGCCATGACTCGGCGCTCCTCACCGTGAAGGCCGTCTTCCGCCATCCAGTTGAGCCCGCCGCAGACCAGGAAATCGGAAAACACATCGTCCCCTTCCCCGATGACCACCTCGTTGGTTTCCGGACGGATCCCGGTGACGAATACGGGATGGCCCATGGAAAGGTTCAGTCCCTTTCTCTGGCCCACCGTATAGTGGGTGATCCCCTTGTGGCGTCCCAGGATCTTCCCTTCCTTATCCACAAAGTTTCCGGCTCCCGGCACCTCTCCGGCCGACCGCTGGATGAAGGCCGCGTAGTCGTTATCCGGGATAAAGCATATCTCCATGCTGTCCTTTTTCTTTGCCACGGGAAGCCCCATGTCCTCTGCCATCTGGCGGATCTCCTCTTTTGTGAAGTCCCCCACCGGCATCAGAGTCCGCGCAAGCTGGTCCTGGGTCAGGTTATAAAGGGCATACGTCTGGTCCTTCTGGGCCGTCACGGAATTCCTCACCGTATACCGGCCGTTGGGCAGCTTAAGGATCCGGGCATAATGGCCCGTGGCGATATAATCCGCCCCGATCTCCAGGCTCCTGGACAAAAGGGCCTCCCATTTCACATACCGGTTGCAGGCAATGCATGGATTGGGCGTCCTCCCGTGAAGATACTCTTCCACAAAGTAATCCATCACCGCAGCCTTGAATTCCTTCCGGAAATTCATCACATAATACGGGATCCCCAGGCTCCAGGCCACCTTCCGGGCGTCCTCCACGGCGGTCAGGCCGCAGCAGCCCCCGTTTTCCGCTGTCTCCTCCGGATCCTCATCCTGCCAGATCTGCATGGTCACTCCGATCACATCGTAGCCCTGCTTCTTTAAAAGGCAGGCGGCGACCGAAGAATCGACGCCGCCGGACATGCCTACTACTACCTTTTTTCCCATTCCTTAATATTCCTCGTCCTCATCGTGCTCGCTGATATCAGACTTGGGCTTTTCCAGACCCTGGATCTTGATTCCGTGCTTCTCTGCATAATCCCACAGGGCCGCATGGATCGCCTCCTCCGCCAGCAGAGAGCAGTGTACCTTCACCGGCGGAAGACCGTCCAGAGCCTCCATCACCGCCTTATTGGTCACCTGCATGGCCTCCTCAATGGTCTTTCCCTTTACCATTTCGGTGGCCATGCTGCTGGTGGCCACAGCCGCACCGCAGCCAAAAGTCTTGAATTTGCAGTCCCGGATCATATGGGTCGCATCGTCGATATCTAAGTAGATCCGCATGATATCTCCGCATTTGGCATTTCCCACAGTTCCCACGCCGCTGGCGTTTTCGATCTCTCCCACGTTTCTCGGATGCTCAAAATGGTCCATTACTTTATCTGAATACATATATTTTCTCCTTTTCTCTCCTGTTTTACTGGTTTTCCTTCTTTTCTCTGCTCTTTACAAAGTCCTCGTAAAGGGGCGACATGGAGCGGAGCCGCTCCACGATCCGTTTCAGCTGGTCCACCGTATAGTCGATATCCTCCATGGTGGTCTCTTCCCCTAAGGTCAGACGGAGGGAGCCGTGGGCGATCTCATGAGGCAGTCCGATGGCTAAAAGCACATGGGACGGATCCAGGGACCCGGAGGTGCATGCCGAACCGGAGGAGCCGCAGATCCCGGCCATGTCTAACATGATCAGAAGAGATTCTCCTTCAATAAACTGGAACGAAAAGTTGGCATTGTTGGACAGTCTCTGGGACGGGTGGCCGTTGAGCCGTACATAAGGGATCTCCGTCATGACCCTATGGATCAGATGATCCCGGAGCTCTGTCTCTTTTTTCTTATTTTCTTCCATGGAAGCCAGGGAAAGCTCCACAGCCTTTCCAAGCCCCACGATCCCCGGCACGTTTTCCGTACCGGCCCGGCGCTTTCTCTCCTGTGCGCCGCCGTGGATAAAGGATCGAAGCTTCAGCCCCTTCCGGATATAAAGGAAGCCCACGCCCTTGGGGCCGTTGAACTTGTGGGCGCTGGCGCTGAGCATGTCGATATGAAGCTCATCCACGTTGATGGGCTCGTGGCAGTAGGCCTGGACCGCGTCCGTATGGAACAGGATGCCGTGCTCCTTTGCCACTTCGCCGATCTCCCGGATGGGCTCGATGGTACCGATCTCATTATTGGCGAACATCACGGAGATCAGGATCGTATCCGGACGGACCGCCTTTTTTAACGCGTCCACGCTGACAACTCCGTTCTCATCCACCGGAAGATACGTTACCTCATATCCCAGCTTTTCCAGATACTGGCCGGTGTGGAGGACAGCATGGTGCTCGATCTGTGTTGTGATAATGTGTTTCCCCTTGGAAGCGTAGGCCTCAGCCGCCGCCTTTAACGCCCAGTTATCGGCTTCGGTGCCGCCGTTGGTGAAATAGATCTCATTTTCACTGGCACCCAGGGATCCTGCGATCACTTCTCTTGTGTGGGCCATTGCCTTTTTGCACGGTGTGGAAAAATCGTACACCGAAGAGGGATTTCCATAGTGCTCCGTAAAATACGGGAGCATCGCCTCCACGACCTCCGGGCGCACCCGGGTGGTGGCTGCGTTGTCAAGATAAATTACCTTCTTCATAAATCCGCCTTTCCGTAAATACAGGTTAAAAGCCTCATCTACTCTATATTTTTTATTTCTGCCCCCGTTTCCGGAGGCTATCCTACATTATATATGATACTCTCTGGTTTTTTCAACTGATATTGGCAGATTTAAGAAAAAAATAATAATATCGAGAATCATTTTCACATATACTGTGGCAAATCTTCTCCTCGCGGAGCGCCCCATGCACTCTTATTTCAAAAACCATACCCTGGCGGCCGGAGCCCTCCTCCTTACCCTGACCGGCATTGCCTCCAGGATCCTGGGATTCTTTTACCGTATCTTCCTGTCCCGCACCATCGGAGCCGAGGGCCTGGGCGTTTACCAGATGGTCTTTCCCATCTACGGCATCTGTTTTTCCATCTGCGCCGGTTCCATCCAGACGGCCATCTCCCGTTTCACCGCTGCCGACCGGGACCGGGCTGGAAGGACTCTCCTTGCCGGATTTATCATCTCCTTTTCACTGGCCCTGGGACTGGCTGCCGTCATCATCCGCTTCTCCGGCTTCCTGGCGTCCCAGGTACTGATGGAGCCCCGGTGCGCGCCCCTGCTCCCGGCCATGGCCCTGGCCATTCCGTGCACGTCCGTCCATGCCTGCTTATGCGGCTGGTATTACGGAAAAGAAAAGGTACAGGTCCCGGCCCTTTCCCAGATGGTGGAGCAGTGCATCCGCATCTTCACCGTCTTTCTCATTGCCAGGATCTGGGAGGAACAGGGGAGGCCGGTGACGGTCCTGGCGGCTGTGGCCGGCCTGGTGGCCGGGGAGGCCGGCTCCGCCCTTTTTACGCTGCTTTCCTTTCTTCTTTTTGGAAATAGGAAAAAAGACGGGCCATCCGTTTCCGGACGCCCCGCCCCCTCTTCTGTCCTCACAGCCGCAGCCCCGCTCCTGGCCATGGCCCTGCCCCTCATGGGCAACCGGCTGGTCATGAACCTTCTCCAGAGCCTGGAGGCCATTCTGATCCCCGTCCGCCTGGAGCTTTCCGGCCTTTCCCGGTCCCAGGCCTTAAGCGTCTATGGTGTCCTCACAGGAATGGCCCTGCCCTTTGTCATGTTCCCCTCGGCCATCATAAACTCTCTGGCAGTGGTCCTCCTGCCTTCGGTGGCCCGTCACCAGTCCCTGGGAAACCGCTCCGGGATCCTGAAAAATATCGCCCTGTCCTTCCGGTACAGCGCCTATATGGGGGTCCTGTGCATCGGGATCTTCACATCCTTTGGAGATTCCCTGGGGCTCCAGGTGTTTAAGAGCGCCGAGGCCGGAAGCTTCATCTCCATCCTGGCCTGGCTCTGTCCCTTCCTTTATCTGTCCACCACCATGGGGAGCGTATTAAACGGCCTGGGAAAGACCTCCGTTACCTTTCTCCACAACCTGGTCTCCCTGCTGGTACGCCTGGCCTTTGTGTTTTTCGGGATCCCCCGGGCCGGGATCCGTGCCTGCCTCTGGGGTATGCTGGCCGGAGAGCTGGTCCTCTCCCTCCTTCATCTGTACTCCTTAAGAAGGCTGGTCCGGTATGCTCCCAACGCCTGGGCGGTGATCGTAAAGCCCTCGTTCTGCCTGGCGTCAGCCCTGGGGATCTTCTCCCTATTCCCGGATCCGCTGCCCCTTCCCGGCAGCCTGCCTCCCTTTTTCGGCACCGTCCTCCAGATCGGGCTGGTCTGCACCGGATATCTTCTATTTTTGCTGCTGTTCCACAAAAGGCCGGATCACTCGTCAAATTCCACGGTCACATAAAAGCCCCGGTCGTTTTCCACGATCTTTTTTACCACGCCCTGGCGGCTTTTTAACCGCTCGTTAAACTTAAAAAGCCCCGACATGGCCACCGCCGGCTCGATCATATAGTTGACGTTCACCGGCGACACCGACTCGCTCACCTCCACGGTCTGGCCCTCCTCCACCAGGCCGGGCCGTTCCATTTTAAAAACGATCTCCCGCATCCTTATCCTTCCTTTCCACGATGTCCCTTATGGGTACAGAATACGGGCCGGGGGCGCTTTCCTCCTGCGCTCCTCCAGCCCGTCCCGCTGCTTTTACACGTTATTTTCCTTCATAGATAATGGCTGATTCCACATCATAGCCAGCCAGCTTTTCCCGGCCCTTGAGGCCCGCTAACTCCATGATGAAGCAGATCTTCACCACCTGGCCGCCCAGCTTTTCCACCAGCTTTGCAATGGCCTCCACCGTGCCTCCGGTGGCGATCAGATCGTCGATGATGACCACCTTCTGGCCGGGTTTAATGGAATCTGCGTGCATCTCGATGGTCCCTGTGCCGTATTCCAGCTCATAATCCATAGAAACCGTCTCCCGCGGCAGCTTTCCCGGCTTTCTTGCCAGGATAAAGGGCTTGTGGAGCTCATAAGCCACGGGCATCCCGAAAATAAAGCCACGGGACTCGGCTCCCACGATCACATCAAAATCCACATCCTTTACCATTTCCAGGAGCTGGTCAATGGCCAGATGAAGGCCCTCTCCATCCTGTAAAATGGATGTCACATCCCTGAAAATGATCCCGGGACTGGGAAAATCCGGGATGCTGATCACATAATCTTCCAGTTTTTTCATTGTTCCTTCCGTCCTTTCCGGGAGTCCCGCGTTCCTGCCGCCGGTTCCTCCTGCTACGCCCTATCATAGCACAATTCATTTTTCCTGACAACCGGCATATTCTCCGGCCTGTCCCCATATAATGTCTGCGGGGCGTTCCCTCCCGTTCTGCATCAGGGCCGGGAACTCTGCCCCGCAAATCCCTGGAGGAGAGTGTATGCCATGAAACCGTTCCATATAACAAAAGCGTCTGTCATCATCGTGATACAGCTTCTGGTCCTGTCCTTTCTCACCCTTTCCCTGGGCTTAAAAAGCCGGGAAGCAGCCTCGGAGACGTATTTCCTTTCAGAACAGGACGACAGCGCGCCCCCTGGGGAAGAAAAGGAAAAGGACTTCATCCGCTGGGTGGATTTCACCGTCCCGGCAGAGGTCATGGAAAAGGCCTTCCGCCTGGATATCAACACCTGTCAGGCTCCGGTCCACCTGGACTGGATCCAGCTCCTGGCATTTTTAGGCGCGCGGTACGGCGGCGATTTTTCCAGGTTCCGCCAGGCCGATCTGGATTCCCTGGCCGAAGCCTTAAAAAACGGCACATCCATGGATACGCTGGCAGAGGGCCTGAAATATTATCCCTATTATAAAGAAGCCTACGGCGCAGTCCTGGGCGGCATGGTGGGCTATTTTGAACAGGAGGCAGGACCGGAAGAGGCCACGCCAGAAACAGCCGGACCGGAGCAGGCTTCCACGGAAGAGACTGGATCCGGGGATCCATCCGGGACCTGGGTCACCAAATACGGGCTCAAGGCCTTTTCCCCCATCGCCAGAGACTTCCCATACAGCGACTATGACGACTTCGGCGTTTCCCGCTCCTACGGCTACAAGCGCCGCCATCTGGGCCACGACATGATGGGCCAGGTGGGGACTCCCATCATCGCCGTGGAATCCGGCACCGTGGAGGCCCTGGGCTGGAACCAGTACGGCGGCTGGCGCATCGGCATCCGCAGCTTCGATAAAAAACGGTATTATTACTACGCCCATCTGAGAAAAAATTATCCCTACCAGAGCTGTCTCTCAGAAGGCAGCGTGGTCACTGCCGGAGATGTGATCGGCTACCTGGGCCGCACCGGATACAGCTCCACGGAAAACACCAACAACATCGACACGCCCCATCTCCATTTCGGCCTCCAGCTGATCTTCGATGAATCCCAGAAGGAAGGGAACAACGAGATCTGGATCGATTGTTATGAGCTGGTAAAATTCCTGCGGATGAACCAGAGCCAGGTGGCAAAGGTGGAGGGGACAAAGGAATGGGAACGGGTCTATGACCAGCGGGAGCCGGAGGGATAAAGCCCCTTAGCAGTCTCCCCGCTTAATGGCCTCCACCTGCTCCACCACCAGCTTTACATAATCGCCCAGGGGCAGATCCTGGCAGCCCACCACAAAATGCTGGCACCGGTTCACCGGGATCAGCACCTTTTTCGCCTGGCTCTGGCCCAGGG